>CAMPIU010000024.1 GCA_946886545.1 uncultured Flavobacteriales bacterium
AAGCCAGGTTGAATTTTCAATTCCTTTAATTGGGTGAGATTGAAAAAAGAGGAGGGAAGTCCATTTTCCAAACCACAGTATAACAGCTCAAACGATTCTATTGTATTTTGTTCCGGAATAGAGTCCGGGATTTGAAGATTTCTAAATTCCTGAAGTGAAATTTCTTTCAGTCCGGGAATGTGGAATAATTTCATAGGAAGAACAAAAGAGTGTGCTCCTTTCTCAGTATACCAATCACTACTGGCAGATTGTGTTATTCTTATCTTTTTTAGGTGAGGAAGATCCGTGAAAAGGAAATTTGGTAATGGTTTATTGGGAATTCCATTCAGCCAAAGTGATTCCAGATTTTTACAATCCCTTAAAGTATCCGGGACTCCGTTTTCTAATCCAAATACATAAGACAGCCGAATACCTCTAAGTTCCCGAAGTGATTTGGGAGCAGGGATGTGTGGGTTGTAATCGATTTTGAATGAGGTTTTGAAATCTTCAAAAGAATTGTAGTCCGGAAGTAAAGTGAGCTGAATAGGATATCGGTCAGTTAATCCTTCAAATAAAATATATCCGCTAATAAATAGCGTGTCGACAGGTGAAAAGTGAATGCCAATGTATCCTTCCAGGTAAATGCTGTCTTTCATCGAAACAGTTATTCCACCGTCATATCCGTTGTAATCATTACTTTTCAGATACTTGCCTCCTTTTGTTGATTTCCAAATAAGTCCATTTTGTCCTTTTGAATAGTAGGCTTGTTTATTAACTTCTCTTATGAATAAACGCCCCATAATCTTTGGTTCAAAAGCCTGATAAATTGGATTTGTCTTGTATTTCTGGGTTACCGGTGTTGAGAGCGTTCCAATGAATTGAAGACCTGTAAATCTGGTTGAATAAAAAACTCCGTTTCCATTGAAAGGAAACTCTTTACAAAGGGCGGTATCAATTTCCTGGGAATTTGTAATGAATGAGATTAGTAACCCAACTAAAAATAAAAGGTGTTTCATATAATGATTTGAGATTTTAATCAGGGTAAAATTCATTTTTTTAATTGAAACTCATTCCCACATTCCAAACATTTGTAAACATTTTTGCGATAGAGCGGAAAAATGACAAGGAGAAAAGAAATAATGGCTGAAATCACTGCGCCAACACTCTTCATTGATTTATATCCGGACTCAATTTTAGTGGATTGACATTTCGGACAAGCAATGATTTGTTCATCATCTGTTGTGTATGGCGTTTCTTCCAGTTCTAAGACAATGTTTTTGGCATGTGACAGATCTTCTTCGTTGATCTTCAGTTTGATTCCTCCTACCAGATTGGAATACAAAGGGTTTACGGATACAATATTCTCATCAAACAGAAAACAGATGATCCCCTCGCTTTCCAATTTGATCTTTAGAATATGTGCATCAATGGAATTGTCAAATGTTTTGAAAGTTATCAGTCCCATTCAGATTGGATTTGTGTTCTAAATTAGCGAATTATTCACCCACAAATCCCTTTTCCTTTTCCGAACTTCAAAGATTCCCACTATATTTGCGCAACTTCTTTCAATAATTATGAAATACCGTCGAATTCTGCTCAAATTAAGTGGTGAGTCCCTTATGGGAGACAAACAATTTGGAATTGATAACAAAAGACTTAGTGCTTACGCTAAGCAAATCAAGGAAATTCATGATATGGGAGCGGAAGTGGCAATCGTGATCGGTGGTGGAAACATTTTCCGCGGTGTTCAGGCTGAAGAGGGTGGAATGGACCGGACGCATGGAGATTACATGGGAATGTTGGCAACAATGATCAATTCCATGGCACTTCAGTCGGCATTGGAATCTGCGGGTCTTCAAACACGACTTCAATCCGCTATTGAAATGAAGGAAATTTCAGAACCTTACGTTAGAAGAAGAGCTGTGAGACATTTGGAAAAAGGTCGTGTAGTCATTTTCGGAGCAGGAACCGGTAATCCTTATTTTACGACAGATTCTGCTGCTTCACTTAGAGCAATTGAAATCAATGCAGATGTGATTCTGAAAGGAACACGCGTAGACGGAATTTATACGGCAGATCCGGAAAAGGATCCGACGGCTACTAAGTTTGATGTGATCACTTTTGAAGATGCATACAGCAGAGGGTTGAAAGTTATGGATATGACTGCTTTTACACTTTGCATGGAAAACGATTTGCCTATTATTGTTTTCGATATGGACACTCCGGGAAATCTGAAACGATTAATGGAAGGCGAACAAGTAGGAACAATTGTAAGAAATTAATAGGGATAGATTCAATTTAAATAAATTATGACCGAAGAGTTAGAACTAATTTATGATGATCTGAAGTCATCAAATGCTAAATCATTAGATCACTTAGAAAATGAATTGACTAAGGTAAGAGCGGGTAAGGCAACACCATCCATGCTTTCAGGAGTAATGGTAGATTATTATGGTTCTCCCACTCCGATTCAGCAGGTTGGAAATATTAATTCCATGGACGCTCGTACATTGACTGTTCAGGCATTTGAAAAATCCATGCTGAATGAGATCGCAAAAGGGATCATGAATGCAAATTTGGGCTTGAATCCGCAAAATAACGGAGAGCAGTTAATCATTCAAATTCCACTCCTTACAGAAGAGCGCAGACGCGACTTGGTTAAGAAAGCAAAAGCGGAGGGCGAACATGCAAAAGTTGGAATCAGAAACAATCGCAAGGATTCTTTGGATATGGTTAAAAGCCTCAAAGCTGAAGGACTTTCTGAAGATATGGTCAAAGACGCAGAAAATGAAATCCAGAATTTGACCAATCTGTTCATCAAGAAAGTAGATGACTTGGTAGATTTGAAAGAAAAAGATATAATGACTATCTAAAATGCGTACCATTTTATTGATCTCTTCACTTTTCTTCTTTTTTTCCTGTGCGAAACAACGAATAGCAAATCGCCTGGAAGGAAGATGGAAATACACAAAGATGCTGATGAACAATGGAGAATATATTGAGCATTCGGAAGTTTATGAATTTACAGGGGGAGATAAGGATGAGGAATCCGGTCTCCCTTTTGTAATTTATGGTCAGGATACCACGCAATGGACTTATCGCATAGTCAAAAAAAATGTGATTCAGGTAAAAGATGCTTTGACCAATAATGAGATTGATTGGTTAATAGAAGATATGGATGACAATTCCTTGGTTTTCCGTTTAGCTGAAGGAGTCGTGTTTATGGAGAAAGAGAATTAAATAGGTTTAAGCCTGTTTCGCTTGCTATCACTTGGCTAATAGACACATGTCTATGCATATTTTGAATGGTAATTCATACAATTCCTGAGGAAACATCCATCAATCCAACACCCCCGGTGTAATACAAATACCCCTTAATATTCACCATCCCGATTTCTTGCAATACTGTCATATAATCTTGTACCTGCTTTTCATGTTTGGCGCTTTTCTCACCTGTTTTAAAATCGATGACAACCGTTTGCTGATCGGAAACAATGAGTTTGTCGGGCCGCAATCTTGTTTTGGAATCGAAGATCAATGTGCGCTCATTGAGGTGTTTTCCACCTTGAAATAATCCTACCAAAAGATGATTATCAAAAGCCTCTTCCAAAAGCTTGACTAAAATCTCTTCAAAGTCTTGTTCGATGTCCCCTTTCAGAAGTCCGGTTCTCAAAGCAGAAAAAGCGGTTTCACTGGAATGCGATTTTTCCATGATGAAGTGAAATTGTTTCCCAATCCGCTGAGCAGTTGTCAGGCTGTCTTCTTCCTGTTCTTTTGTAGACTGGATACTGATTTCAGGAAACCACAAAAAGTTTTGGATCGATTGCGGACTGTAATCGGTTGAATGCTTTCTGAAATGATGTTTGATTTCGGGAGCTTCACCGAATTTCAAATGAAGTGCATCTTCTTCATAGGCATCGGAGAACAGGTTCTTGAAGATCGTATTGAATTTTTCATAGAAACTATTGCGGGATCCTTTTAAATTGATGGCATATAGTCGATCTTGAGGCCGGGTAAAAGCTACATAAAGCAAGTTAATGGCGTCCATCTTCTGTGCAGCGTCTTCTTTGTCTGCCTCAATTTGAATGGCTGGAATTGCCGTTTCAAATTTGCTCATTTTCGTTTCTACCACGTGTTCATTGATCTCCATTAAATAGGAGTCGTTGTTATTTCCTTCATTGAAAAAATTGAATGACGGAATAATCACAACCGGAAACTCCAATCCTTTCGATTTGTGAGCGGTCATGATTTGAATGGCTTGTTCGTTTTCAGAGAGCTGAACACTGAATTTACCCTCATTTTTTTCATAATAATTGATGAACTCCATTAAATCAGGGCCGTTCGACATGTCAAACTGGTAAGCCAGATCCAACAGCTGTTGTAAATACGTGTTTTCTATCGGATCTAATTCCACCAACATCAGAAAATCAACCAGCAAAGAATAAATATTCTGAAAGCTCGCATCCAGGAAATCTGCATTCAATCTGCTGTTTTCAAAGAAAAGTTGCTCGGAGAAATAAACCGTTCTATCCGCATCATTTGTCCGGAAACAATTTCCATAGGTTCCAAAGGCATCTTTCTTTTCCAGGATTTCAAAATAGAAATAGGCGAATTGCATTGCGCGCTGAAAATCAAAACGATTGACTTTCCATTTACAATAACAAATTGCAAGCTGGACAAACTGATCACTGTTGACCAGTAATGAGTCAGAAGAAACAATTTGATAACCTTTGGATTTCAAGAAGTTTGCATATTGATTGCAGTCGCGTTTTTTTCTGCCAAGAACACAAATTTCATAGGGTTTGTAACCATCTGCAATGCATTGCTCTACCCAAAGGAGCAACTGGTTATTGGTGAATTTAGTTGTATCGATATTTTTCTGAGGATTCAGAATCATTTCTACATACCCACCTTTTTTGCCTTTGGGATTTTGTTTGAGGTGCTTGTAAAATTCCTGACCACTTTCGGGCATAAATTGCAATAATTCCTCGAAGAACTGATTGTTGAAGTTTACGATTTCTTCGGCAGATCGCCAATTGTCTTCGAGACCTTCTACAGTTCCCATTTTCTGGAAAAAAAGCGAACGTTGTGCAATGGAAGGTTCTTCTTCCGGGTTGTAAATTGCGGGTAAAGCGATAAATTGTTCGGCTACTCCGTTCTTGAAACGATAAATGGATTGCTTAGGATCACCTACAATAAAGTTAAAATAGTTTCCTCCGAGGGAATTATGAATCAGGGGAACAATATTAAGCCATTGGAGCCGTGAAGTATCCTGGAATTCATCGAGAAAGAAGTGATTGAACCTGGAACCCAAGCGTTCATATATAAACGGAGCGTCTTCGTTTTGAACCAACTCGGCAACCAGCTTATTAAATTCACTTACACGGATAATGGATTCCTTATTCCGGATCTCATCCATGCTCAAAGCCAGTTCTTTTAGAATAGCAAGTAAATGAAATTGCTGGATCTTAAAATCCAATTCAATCCAATGGGCACTTTTTTCTGCAACAAACTGAAGAAATTTCAGGTAAGCGTTTGAAAATGCTGTTTCTTTTCCTTCCTCAATGGTCTTAATGATATTTGCATAATTGGCATCAGTCCGTTTGCTTTCTTTCAGGAAAAAGATCAGTTCGGGATTCAACTGCAGGTTGAAAATAATAGGTTTGAAAGTGGTCGACTTTCCGGCAAAGACGTTGGCGTCAACCCCCGTGTCCAAAAGCAATCGATTCAGTGAATTCAATCGGGCAGTTAACTCTTCTTTTTCAGCTTTGAACTGCAATTTCCAAAGATCCAGCTGTTCTTTTTTAAAGTCGGTTTTGGTAAGTGTTTTAATGATTTGAAAATAACCCTCGTTGGTCAGTACTTTGGCTTTCGTTAGAAGGATTTTTTTTAGGTTCCAGTCATTTTCCTCTTCCAGGTTTGATTTCGCGAAATTCAACGCAAGCTGGTATAGTTTTGTTTGATTTTTTGCATCAATATTGCTAAGCAATTCGTCAATCGCTTTTTCAAGAATGAGAGTATCATCCAATGAAATTTCAAAGTTTTCGGGTAAATCCAAATCTCTGGCAAATGAACGGATCAGCTTCAGGTTGAACTTATCAATGGTCATCACATTGAAATCTTCGTATTGATGCAGGATTTTTCGAAGTACCAAGCGGGCCTTTTTCTGAGTTACCTCCGGAGTTGTACCCACGAAACGGGAGATTTCTTCCAAATACGATTTAGCTTCCTCTTTTCCATTTGCAAGTTTATCCAAATCACTCATAATCCGTGACTTCATTTCAATACTTGCCTTATTGGTAAAGGTCATTGCCATGATCTGATTGATCTCGGCTCTGTTTTCATTTTCAGATAAGAGCAAGCGCAGGTAATTGCGCACCAAATTGTACGTTTTACCACTTCCGGCAGAGGCGTTTACAATCAAAAATGGCTTACTCACATCCGAATTCATACCGATCAATCAATAATACCTCGAAATTACCTAAAATCCTTTGGACGACTTCTGTATTTTTAGGAATTCTCTGAGCATTGTTATAAATTTGGTAAAACAACTGAATGAAACATTTTCCGATTCTTGCGTTGCTTGCTCTCGTTGCCTTATTTTCCTGTAAAAGAAAGGAGAACGGTACAATTGATACACCATCTGTTCAGCAAAGCAAGTTATCTTTGAAACCCATGTTCGGTAATGAAATCCTGCAGTTAGATTCCGTTTATACAATGAGTAATGGTTTTCAAATTCAATTTGTTGATTTGAGAGCTTATTTTACAAACATCCAAGCAGGTGGAAGCACATTGAAAAATGCGGCATTATTCGATTATAGATTAACACAGTCCCTTATTTTTCAAGCAAACCAGGTTGTTTCAAATCCGTCCTCCATTCAATTTGGAATAGGTGTGCCAAGTTCAATTAATCACAATGATCCAAGTCTTTTTCCTTCAACAAACCCTTTGAATATTGCTATTGCGAACGACATGCATTGGGATTGGAATCCGGGCTACATTTTTTTTAAAGTTGAAGCAAAAGTGGATACGATTGTTGATGGAATAACTAATTGCAATCATAACTTGATATACCACGTTGGGACAGATGATTATTTTACAGACAAAACAGTTACTAATCTCAGCTGGTCAGCAGTAACCTCTAATGTAAGTGAAGCCTGGTTGAAAATCGACATGAAAAATTTCTTCGAGAATAGTGCAAGCCCGATTGATGTGAAAACAGAATTTACTACTCATAGCATGGCTTCTCAAAACGCATTAACAGAGAAGGCGAGACAAAACTTTGCAACATCCATTAGTGCATTATGAATCGGTTCTTGATTGGAATATTGTCTTTACTGATTATTTTTCTGGCTTGTACCAAGGAAAAGGTCGGGTATGATCCAACTCCATACACGCTTAAAATTCCCAGTCATTTCCCACAAATGAACATTCCTTCGGATAATCCCATGACGGAAGAAGGGGTTTTGTTGGGAAGAATGCTTTTTTATGAAGAACGATTGTCCTTAGATCACACCATTTCCTGCGGGTCTTGCCATGCTCCTGATGCTTCATTTTCCGATGCGAATCAATTTTCCCAAGGAGTTAACGGAACCTTAGGAGTAAGAAATGCAATGGCTTTGGTTAATTTGGGTTGGCAAACCAGTTTTTTTTGGGATGGAAGAGCACATACCCTGGAGGAGCAAATTTTGGAACCTGTTCCGAATCCTGTTGAAATGCATTTGCAATGGAAAGATGCTGTTTCGCGCCTGAAAGCAGATGGTATTTACCGCAATCAATTTTATAGAGCTTTCGGAGTGGTTGACTTCGACTCAACCCATGTTGCAAAAGCGCTTGCTCAGTTTTTACGGACCATGATCTCAGGCGAATCAAAGTATGACGTGATGTACAAGTTTGCGAATAATATTCCGCTTAATTCAAGCGAATTGGCGATCAAAAACTCCGTCACATCAGAAGAGTGGGCCGGATTTGATTTATTCAAAAGTTTAAATGGAGCAGACTGTTTTCATTGTCATAACGGAACATTGATGCAGGTCCAGAAATTTTCAAATAATGGCTTAGATGCCGTTTTTTCAGATCTTGGAAGAGGAGCGGTTACAAATAATCCGAACGACAATGGGAAGTTTAAAGTTCCGTCTCTTCGAAATATTGCACTTTCAGCACCGTATATGCACGATGGAAGATTTGCAACACTGGATGATGTAATTGAACACTATTCAACTGGAATTCAGCATTCCGGAACGATAGATCCTCTAATAGAATTTGCAAGTCAAGGCGGGGTTCAGTTGGATCCGGGGCAACGTAATCAGCTGAAAGCCTTTTTATTAACGTTAACAGATCCTAATTTTGTAACTAATCCTGACTTTAAACCGTTAAACCCTTAACGAGTAAGTCTAATTGTTAGTACATTTGTATACAAGTGATATGGAAGAAATGGTAGACGAAAGAAGATTAACCACCGAGGAGAAAGCCTTGAAAATTAATCTAACAAGTGACATTTATGGTTGTTTCGCCGAAATTGGTGCGGGACAGGAAGTTGCAGCAAACTTTTTTAAAGCCGGAGGTAGCTCCGGAACCATTGCATATACCCAATCGGCATACGATATGAAAGTGTCGGATGCAATGTACGGTGCAGCATCAAGATATGTATGTGAAGAGCGTTTAATAACCATGCTTCGAACAGAATATGAGACCTTGTGCGAACGTCTTCCGAAAAAGCAGGAGGTAGCTCGTTTCTTTGCATTTTGTAATACTGTTGAATCCTTAAATTACCATAAAACAAATCAAGGCCAGGGTTGGGTTGGGTTACGTTTCCAGTTAAAACAGGGAGGCGAATTCAACGACATTATTTTGCACGTAAAAATGCATGATAATTCGCACAAAGCACAACAGGAAGCCTTAGGGATTTTGGGTGTGAACCTGATCCACGCGGCTTACTTTTCAACGGATGATTTGGAAGAGTTCTTAACGAACTTGGTACACCGTATCCCGAGAGACCGTGTGGAAGTAGATATGTTACGTGTTTCCGGGCCGGATCTTGGTTTGGTAGATAACCGTATCATTGCACTAAACCTTGTTAAAAGAGGAATGACCGATGCAACAATGTTTGATTTGTGTGGTACAGTTCTTCAACCTGCTGCGGCTTTATACAAAAAGAATATTTTGTTGATGCGCGGTCGATTCAGACCTGTTACGAAAGTGCATTTGGATATGATCGCGCACGGTACAGAACAATTCCTGAGAGAAGAAGGAGTCCGTGAGGATAATTTATCCGTGATTTTCGAGTTAACTCTGAAAGATTTAACAGCGGACGGAAAAATTTCGGATAAAGATTTTATTGATCGTGCCGAATTGCTGGAATCATTAGGATACACCGTAATGATATCGAATTATCTGAAGCATTATAAAATGCTGGATTATTTGGCTACGATTGCCCGCGGACAAAAAATGGGCGTAATTGCCGGAATATATAACCTGCATACCATTTTTGACGAACGTTATTATGACAATCTGCCTGGCGGTCTGCTCGAAGCATTCGGTGTCGGATTCGGACACAATGTAAAAATGTATGTTTATCCGGCTATCAATGTGGATACAGGAGAACTATATACCTTGGACCAGTTGAGCATACCGAAGCATTTACATGGTTTGGTGCAGTTTTTACAGGATAACAATAAGTTGGCAGCAATCTCGGAATTTGATATGGATGCATTGAAAATCCTCTCTGATGATGTTTTGTCAAAAATTCGCGCCGGGGTAACAAGTTGGGAGCAGGATGTTCCGGAAAACGTTGTTAAAGCAATCAAATACTACGAACTTTTTGGTTACGACAAAAGAAAAGATACTGTAAACGTTTAATTCTTTAAAATATTCCGGAATGTTAATGAATTGATAACTCTTTGAATAGAGAAGCCTAAAAAGATTCATTGGAAATTTTATTTAGTGTAAATTAATTCCTTACATTGGTAAATAATGCTGCTATTTGTGTACCAATGATTCGATTGTCAGAAAGTTTATTTCCAGTTAACTGCAAGCATTATTTTTTGCTCTTTCTGTTCGTTCATTGCTCAATCTTAAGTTTTTCTCAGGAAAAAAAATACGACCGCGAAGAGTTCAACCGGGAAATACATAAGCTTCGGGAAGATATGATCGTTGATATTTCAAAGGCCAATGAAAGTCTTCGGGTCCTGGATAATAAATACAAAGATCGCCACAATGCAGAGGTCAATTATTGCCTCACTATTATGAAAATTAAATTTTTCAGTGCGTATGGAGACTATGCCCGGGTAAAATTTGAGATCAACAAGGCCAAGCGTTTTCAGTTTTTTTTTAAAGTTAAAAAGCAGGATAAATTGTATTTGGATTTGTATAGTGCCGTATACGAAAGTCTTGGGCAAAATTATGACCTGCTGATAGAAAAAGTAAACAAGATTCTTGATAAATGTAATAAATCCGACAAATACCTTTTGCTTCAGTGTCGTTTGGTTCTTGCCAATTGTTACAGCGAAAAGGGAGATTTTGGAAAATCACTCAACCAAATTCAAGAGGCCAAAGTATTAACAGATAAAATGAGTGGTGCTTATAGTTTCCAGGTGGCTAATTCTGCAGGACAAGTTTATTTTTTTAATAATAGCATCAGTAAAGCGATTCATGAATTTCAATTTGCCAAGCGGCTTTCAAGATCCAATAATTGGAGATTTGCAGAGCAATATGCCAACGCAAGTTTAGGCGAAATTTATTTGTATACAGATCAATTGGAACTTGCGAAAAACTATTTTGATACGGTCCTGAAAAATGAAAAAGCTACCGAGTTGCGGGATTTATTCCAGGTTTACGGATGTATGGAACATTATTATGAGCTCAAAAACAACAGAGATTCCTCCTATTATTATTCCGTGCGAAGAAATGAAATAGATGATTTGTTGGAGAATCTTAGAAGTGAAAATTTAGTATTCGAATTGGAAAAAGATTTTCAGACGGAATCAAATCAGTATTTACTCGAAGAAGAACGAGGTAAAAATCAGCAACTTCGATTGGTACTGATCCTTATTCTCATGAGTATCGTTGTGATAATCAGCATTTCTTATTTGTTTATTCGTCAAAAGAGCGATTCCAACAGGGTATTACAACTTCAAAAAGAAGAAATTGACGATAAGAACAAAGAAATTTCGAACTCTTTGGCAATGAAGGAAAGCCTTCTGAAAGAAATTCATCATCGGGTAAAGAACAATTTACAGGTGGTTTCAAGTATTTTGAACCTTCAATCGCGAAATGTTCATGACCCTGAAGCTCTTCGGATCCTTGAAGAAGGAAAAGAGCGTATTCGTGCAATTGCATTGATCCATAACCAGCTCCATTTAAACAACGATTCCGCTTATGTAGAAATGGGTACTTATTTGAATAAATTGATTTCCCAAATGGGTGAATCGTTTTCGAGTTACAATAAAACAATCCAAGTAAAGGTCAATGTGGAAGAAATCAATTTGGCAATCGATTATGCCGTACCGGTGGGATTAATTATGTGTGAATTGCTTTCAAATTCATACAAACATGCTTTTGCAGGCCGAAACGATGGACTCATTGAAATTGAATTAAAGAACCATCCGGAAAAGAATTTGAGCTATGAACTCCTGGTAAAAGATAACGGGGTGGGTTACCACGGAGAAACTGAATTTTTAGGACAATCCTCTACAGGTGTGGAAATTATCAGTGCTTTTATCCAGCAATTGGATGCAAAATACACTTATATAAATGACGGTGTATGGTTCGGTTTGTTTATTGAATTTGCAATTGATGAACGGCATTCGAAGTTCCATTGAGTTTTTTTTGATAATTTAGATTCAAAGTAGTGTTATGCCGCATATTAAGAATGCCTTGTTGAGATTTCGGATTATTGATCGTGCACTGAGAAATAATTATAAGCCTTATCCGACAAAAGCAATGTTGCGTGAGGCTTGTGAAGAAGCATTATTCGGAAGTGTTGATGGTGCAAATATTTGCGATTCGACCATTGAGAAGGATATGTTTGCCATGAAAATGGAACATGATGCGCCGATCAAATATTCCAAAAGATACAATGGGTATTATTACAGTGATCCCGAATTTTCCCTGGATGAAATTCCTTTAAACGAATCTGATATTGAAGCAATCCGGTTTGCAGCAAATACATTGAGTCAGTTCAAGGATGTCGGAATGTTCAAACAATTTGGCTTTGCAATTGATAAGATTGTAGATCGGGTGAATATTTCGAATGATATTAATGACAAATCCATTGATCGTTTTGTAGAGTTTGAAACTCCGGTTTCTTCTCGTGGCAGTGAATTCCTCAATCCGATTTTAAATGCAATTAAGGATGGAAAGATCATTTATTTTGATTATGAAAGTTTTCAAACGCAAAAACGAAAAGCACGTAAGGTGTTGCCACTTTTATTAAAGGAATATAGAAATCGCTGGTATTTATTGTGTTATGATCTGGTCAAAGAAGGAATTATTACTTATGGTTTGGATCGAATTTATGATTTGCAAGGATCAGAAGAAGTATTCCGTTCTCCTATTTCCTTTAATCCGGACCAGTTTTTCGAACATGCAATTGGAATCACAGCAAGTAATGGAAAGCCTGAAATTGTTGTTTTTAAGGCAGATAATATTGCAGCGAAATATATTGAATCTCAGCCTTTTCATGCAACTCAGAAAATAATTAAAGAAGGAAAGAATAAAACAACCTTTGAAATGAAGGTGTTCATCTCTGAGGAATTGATTCGAAGTATTCTGAGTTATGGAGGTGAAATCATCGTGACCGAGCCTGAGTTATTGCGTAATCACATTATGGATCGTATCAAAACCATGGTCGAAAACTATCATCAGTAGATCATTTTTTGATAAGAATTTGAGAATTTGTTTTGGTCTTTAGAATGAAAACACCTTCCTTTTGACTATCAAAATAAACTTCCGAATAACCATTGTGAGAAATTATGGACAAATTCCCGGACATATCCTGGCATTATGACTAGACAATTCTCAAATTCTCCAATTCGTTTTTGCTGCCTATAACCCTCACTCTTTCAGTTACCGGATTTGGGAAAACACGAATTTCGTAAGGTCCTGTTTCCAGCTTGTTATTGAGCGAAACAGTTTTCAAAATCGTTCGTTTACCATCAAAATCATATTGACTTAATCTGTAATAACTGATTCCATCGAGTGGTTCTGCATCTACTTCCTGGTATTCTTTTGGAGATGTGCTTTCACCCGCTGCTTTTGTTGTTAAAAGCCGGATCCAGTCTATTGCATTTGATGAACGCTCAATTTCAAAATAATCACTGTTGATTTCAGATTCTGTTCCCCATTCCAAAAGAACGGATTCGTTTATCTTTACTGCAGTGAAGTCAATAAATTCTACCGGAAGAGCATTTCCAGGCATGTAGTGTACAGTTCCGTTGAAACTTCTGTCCGGACTAATAGTGCTGAAGGGATATGTAATTCCGATCCCACCGGAAATTGTCAGATCTGCATCCGAAGAAATAGTTCCATAACCTGCATTTGAAGTTGATAGTAAGGCTGTAGATTGAACGGGATTCGAAGCTGTAATGTAAAATCCATAAGTTTGTCCTGCAGGAATAACGAGATTTACCGGAATATCCATGGCCGTTGCAGTATTTGATCCATTACTTGTGATTGACCCCGAAGAACCTACCAGCGTCCAATTGGCAGCTGTGTTTTCCGATCCAAGGTAACTCCCAATCATGTAATAGATTTCATAAGCTCCGGTGGTTGAAGAAGGTAAGTTTGCATCAAAACAGAAAATGGTAACTTCGTTTGTGGCACTGACGTCAAACATTACTCCATCATCGGAGTCGGTGCTTGAATATGGTGCTACCAAATTGGATGCACCGTCTACACATTGAGCCAAGAATGTGTTTGGGATAAACAATAAGCAATAAGCTAATGAGAGAATTGTAAATTTCAACATGATCTAATGAATATAATGGTTGCCGGTAAGTTAATGAATTACAGGGTTATATATTCAATTTTAACAGTTTGAAAATGATTTTTAACAATTGACCTGAGTCGAATATTCATATTACATCCCTTCCTGTCTAAATTTTGGAGGGGTTGTAACTCGTCTTTTCGCCGCAGCGAACTAACGTTTATCCATCGTTAATGTAGCACTAATGTTTACCTGGTGCATATTTCATAAGTGTTGTAATCCGGTCTTTCCGTCGCGGCGGAGTGATGCTTTTTTTTATCTTTGTTTCTAAAAAATATCGAGAATGACACTGATTCAAGAATTTAAAAATGGAGTTTGTACACTCACTTTAAACAGGCCGCAGGTTTTCAATAGCTTTAATAAAGAAATGGCCATGGCTTTACAAAAAGCTTTGGATGAATGTGAGAAAGATGATTCTGTTCGTGCAATTGTTATTAAAGGAGAGGGGAAAGCATTTTGTGCCGGACAAGACCTGGCAGAAGCTACTGATCCAAATGGTCCGGAAATGCAGTCAATTGTTAGAGATCACTACAATCCGATTATTGAACGGATCAGAAATATTGAAAAGCCGATCATTGCAGGAATTAATGGCGTTGCTGCCGGTGCGGGAGCAAATATTGCTTTGGCTTGTGATTTAACGATCGCAAAAGAATCTGCTTCATTCATTCAGGCGTTTTCTAAAATAGGTTTGATCCCTGATTCGGGTGGAACATTCTTTCTGCCACGCTTGGTAGGAATGCAAAAAGCAATGGCTTTGATGATGACAGGAGAAAAAGTGTCAGCAAAAGATGCAGTTGCAATGAATATGATCTACAAAGCAGTGCCTGATGATTCATTTGAGGATGAGCTGACTAAATTGGCTGAAAATATAGCTTGCATGCCGACTTATGGTTTAGGATTAACCAAACGAGCTATTAATGCGAGTTTTACAAACGACTTAACAGAACAATTGGCCGTTGAAGAACAGTTGCAAACACTTGCCGGAAGATCGGAAGATTTTACGGAAGGAGTGAATGCGTTTTTGGAAAAGAGAAGCCCGGTTTTTATAGGGAAATAAAGAGAACTATAAATTATCAATTATCAAGTTGAATAGCTTC
>CAMPIU010000025.1 GCA_946886545.1 uncultured Flavobacteriales bacterium
GGAATGCAACAGGAAGCGGCGGATCTGTCAGTTACTCCATCGGGCAAGTTGATTATATCAACAGTTCGGGCAGCACCGGTTCAATCAACCAGGGTGTACAGCAAATCTACGAAGTTGAGGATGTTTCGGGAATAAACGAATCATCATTAATTTCGGCAATCTTTCCCAATCCAACAAACGGGATACTTCATCTGGACATTGATAACCCGGACCAGGAACTCACGTATGAATTGGTCGATTTGAGCGGCCGGGTCTTAGCTTCAACCGGAATAAAAACAACCCAAACCACTATTGACTTAACTTCTTTTGCATCCGGAGAGTACTTACTCAATATCTCTTCCCAAAATGCTTTAATCAAAACACTTAAAATTGTAAAATACTAATCATGAAAAAATTAATTGCTACAACATCCTTCATGCTTTTAAGCATCCTTACTTTTGCTCAGGCACCTCAAAAAATGACCTACCAGTCGGTTATCAGAAACAATTCAAATGCCTTGATAACCAACACTGCGGTAGGAGTTCAAATTTCAATCCTGACAGGCTCACCAACAGGAAGTGCGGTATATATTGAGCGACATACAACAACAACCAATGCAAATGGTTTGGCAACTTTACAAATCGGCACCGGAACTCCGATAGCAGGAACTTTTAGCGCTATTGATTGGTCGACGGGGAATTATTATATAAAGTCAGAAACAGATCCGGCCGGCGGAACTGTTTATAGCATCAGCGGAACTTCACAACTTTTGAGCGTACCTTATGCCTTGTATGCAGAAGAATCAGGAAACGGAAGTTCATTTAGCGGCGACTATAACGACTTAACCAATACTCCTACAAATGTGAGCGCATTTACAAACGATGCCGGTTATATTACCAGCCCGAATGATGCAGATGCAAACCCGACCAATGAAATACAAACATTGTCGATTTCAGGACAAAGCCTTTCCATTTCCGGAGGTAATACAATCACTTTACCAACAGCAAGCGGTGGTGTCACTTTAGACGGAGCATACGATCAAGGCGGTCCGGGACTTGGAAGAACCATTACAGCAGATGCCGGGCCAGTTCAAATCAACGGATCAGGATCAAACACAGCCGCATTGGGAATCCTCTTCACCGGAACAGGAAATTCTATTAACGCAGTAAACAATAACGCTGCAAATACTTTTTCAGTTGTTCAGGCGGTTACAAACAGCAGCGGCGCAAACAATTCAGCTATTTTCGGACAAAGTACAGGCGCTGCAAGAGCATTGTCAGGTGAAGTAACAGCTGCTGCCACTGCTGATGCGGCAGTGCGTGGAAACAACTTGAGAACAACCGGTGGAATGGGAGTTGAAGGCGTTGGATTCAATGGTGTTTCCGGACAAACAAATTACCGCGATGGTTACGGTGTATTCGGACAGAATTTTGATTTGGTCGGACCTTTAACTTCAAATTCTGTTGGTGTTGGAGGCCTTGGATATATCGGTGTACTTGGTCAATCGAGTGACCCGGTAAACGGAGGAGGAATTGCTTCTTTGGACAACATCATTGCATTGGGAGATTTAACAGTTTCAGGCACAAAAAACTTCCGGATCGATCACCCGCAAGATCCTGCAAATAAATACCTCAATCACTTTTCCATTGAATCCAATGAAGTATTAAACATTTATCGGGGAACTGTAGCATTTGACGCAAATGGCATCGCTGTTGTACAACTTCCGGATTGGTTTGACGCTGTCAATAAAAATGCATCTTATCAATTAACACCGATTGGAGGGTATGCCCCGATTTTCATCGCGGAAAAAATCAAAGACGGTCGCTTTGTAATTGCGGGCGGAACAGCGGGAATGGAAGTTTCCTGGGCAGTTTATGCTGAGAGAAACGATCCGTATTTACAACAACATCCTGAAGCAAGACAGGTTGAAGAATTGAAATCAGACCGGGAAACGGGTAAATATTTACGTCCGGACCTATACAACAAACCTGCTGAACAAGGAATTTTAGTAGCTCCTTCAAGCACAAAAGAAAATAAATAAAAAAACACGGAATTCATTGCTGGCATTCCGGTCCGGACCTTGAATCGGAATGCCAGCGATTCCATAAAAAGCCTTCCCTCCCTTAGCAAAGCGGTTCTTGCCCTTTAGAATCTTTCATTCTAATTCGAATAAAATTCCGACCTTTAATTAGAATTCGAAGGACATGGAGAACTACAAGGAAATAAATAAAGAACAATGGAATCAGCGGGTCGACCCGCATGTAGAATCCGAATTCTATGATTTACAGAGCTTTTTGGCGGGGAAAAGTTCGCTACAGGAAACAGAACTCTCCTTACTTGGAAATGTAAAAGGAAAACGCGTTTTACACTTACAGTGTCATTTCGGACAAGACACTATTTCACTGGCGCGAATGGGTGCAAGTACTGTCGGAGCAGATCTATCCGACAAAGCAATTAATAAAGCACGGGAACTTGCTAAATTGACCGGAGCCGATGCTTCTTTTGTTTGCTGTGACCTTTATGATCTTCCGCAGCATTTGGAAGGCCAATTCGACATCGTTTTCACTTCCTACGGAACCATTGGATGGTTACCGGATCTTGACAAATGGGCTTCAGTAGTTAGTCATTTTTTGAAACCCAACGGAACCTTTGTTTTTGTAGAATTTCATCCGGTGGTTTGGATGTTTGACGACGATTTTCAAAAAATAGGATACCGTTATTTTAAATCCGACCCAATTGTAGAAACAGCAAGCGGAACCTACGCTGACAGGGAAGCTGACATTAAAACAACTTCCGTAAGCTGGAACCACGGAATGAGTGAAGTTATAACAAGCTTGCTTAAACAGGGAATTCAGCTTCGTGATCTCCGGGAATATGATTTTTCCAACTACAATTGTTTTGCTCACACCGAAGAGTTCTCACCCGGAAAATACCGCATCAAACATTTGGGAAATTTCATCCCGATGATGTATTCCATTGTCGGAACAAAAACAACAATTCAAAACGCTCCTTCACTATCTCCTTCGGAAGGAGGAATTTAAAAATCAGTTAAACTTCAGAACACTCATGGAAATAACTATCAAAATTGTAATCGGAATCGTGGCACTTTTTCACTTATATGTGATGTGGCTGGAAATGTTTGCCTGGACAACGAAAGGTCCGAAGACATTTAAAAATTTCGAAAAAGACCTGTTCCCAAAAACCAAAGCCCTTGCAGCCAACCAGGGCTTGTATAATGGTTTCCTGGCGGCAGGATTGATCTGGACCTTCTTTATCTGCAACCCGGAATGGCGGTTTAATGTCAGCATGTTCTTCCTGATCTGCGTGGCTATTGCCGGTATCTACGGTGCGTTGACAGCCGATAAAAAGATCTTCTTTGTCCAGGCCCTGCCGGCTTTGGTTGGGATTGGGCTGTTGGTGTTCTCTCACAAGACATGTGAGATGCATTGTGAGGTGAAAAATGAAAAGTGTGAGACAAAGAAAGAAAAGACCGTTTACTATTACCTACCAAGTACTGGGAGAATTCAACTCGACACGGTATCTCCAGCAGAAATTCTCAAAAGAAACGATAAAGACTCATTGATTGGGATCGGTTTTATTGACGTGAACGGTAAAGGAGTGGCCGTATCTCTATTCACCAATGAGAACCATGAATTTGCACATGATGCCAATGAAAACTCAGGCTATATTGATGGAATCGGGAAAGTTTATGGACATTCAATAACCTGGAGAAATTTTGGAGTGCTGCATACCAATAACGACAGCATCAACCGGATCATCGCTTTGGGATTAGGGAGATTGATTACGTTGGAGACAGAGAACAAGTATCGATTTATGCCTCCGATCAGTTCAAGCAGAGAAACGGTTACTTTTCTTGAGTCAAAATCAGAGAATTAAACCCTTTATGACAAACATCAATAATTTACTCGTGATGGATAATTAACCACGGGAGCACAAAGCGCACAAAGAATTATTATTGATCAACATTCCCTTTTAAGGTGAAACGCCTTACGCCGTTTCGTAAAAGCTTTTCATTAAAATTGATCAGATAACCGAATTCTTTTTTTGCCAATTTCATGTAGGTCAAAATCTGAGCCTGATGAACAGGAGATAAAGAGTCTACCGATTTTAATTCGACAATTATTTCTTGTTCTACAAACAGATCCAATCTTAATCCGGAGTCAATAATTATCCCGTCATAGCTAATCGGTAACATTTTTTGCCTTTCAGCTGTAATCCCGTTTTTTGTCAACTCATATAACAAACAAGTTTCATAAACTGATTCTAATAATCCAGGACCTAAAGCTGAGTGAACTTTCAAAGCACATTGGTAAATGATCTTCATCAAAGTTTCTTCTTTTTCGTAGTTTTTTAATTCCATTGAATAGTGATTTCTATTTAATTTAAGAAAAAACATCCTTATTCTCAACCTCTAATATTAAAAAACTTCGTGCTCCTTGTGGTCAACTAATCAATATCCGATCTTCCCTCGTGGATTTCCTTTAAACCATTCCAAAGCCAAACGGTAACCATCCATTCCGAAGCCCATGATCGAGCCTTCGCAAACAGCTGTAATGAATGAATTGTGCCGGAATTCTTCTCGTTGTGCCAAATTACTAATATGAACTTCCACTACCGGAACCGTAATTCCTGAGATCGCATCGCGGATAGCTACACTGGTATGCGTATATCCCCCGGCGTTCAGGATAATCCCATCGTGTTTTGAATCATGAAGTGCATTGATCAGTTCACCTTCCACATTACTTTGGATGTAATCAATTTCCCCGGGGAAAATCTTTTTCAATTCTTCTAAAACATGTAAAAAAGTACGATTTCCGTAAATTTCAGGCTCTCGTGTTCCTAAAAGATTTAAATTCGGGCCATTGAGAATTAGAATACGCATCATTGAAAAATTGGGAACGTTATATTAAACAATTTGTTCATTATCTAAAGATAGAACGCAGTTTAGCTGAAAACTCCATTTTTGCCTATCAACAAGATGTTGCTAAATTACGCGACTTTTGTGAATCTTACACACTTTCCCCGGAGCATATTCAAACCGGACATTTAAAACAATTTGTCGCGGAGCTGTATGATATGGGCTTAAGCGCACGTTCTCAAGCCAGAATTATCAGCGGCTGGAAACAATTTTTCGATTTTTTACTGATGGAGGAAGTCCGGAAAGATGACCCGTCGGAAAGTTTGGAACTGCCTAAAATAGGCAGAAAGTTGCCTGAAGTATTAACAATCGAAGAAATCGATTCACTGATAGCGGCAATCGATTTAAACTCAAATGAAGGTCAGCGAAACAAAGCAATTATCGAAACACTTTACAGCTGTGGCTTACGTGTAAGCGAATTGGTATCACTCAAATTTGAAGATTGTTTTTTCGATGAAGGATTCATCCGTGTGATAGGAAAAGGAAATAAAGAGCGTTTGGTTCCGGTAAGTCCGAGTGTGATTGAGGAAGTAACGTTTTACGTGAAAAACGACAGGGAAAATGCTCCGATAAAAAGAGGAAATGAAGCTTTTGTTTTCCTGAACAGACGCGGAGCACAATTGACACGCGTAATGATCTTCACCATCATCAAACGCCTGGCAGATACCGCCGGAATCAAGAAAAACATCAGTCCGCATACTTTCAGGCATTCATTTGCAACGCATCTGATCGAAGGCGGAGCAAATTTACGTGCCGTCCAGGATATGCTGGGGCATGAAAGCATTACGACAACAGAAATTTACACGCATTTGGACCAACGATTTTTGCGGGAAGCCATCCTGACTTATCATCCGAGAAACACTTTGAATTAATTCAAAATTCAAAACAGGTCCGTTCCCTTAATACGAATGCGCGCCCGATCAATAAACAGATTCAGGCTATCAAAATAGGCATTGCGCTGCCGCTGATTTTCTTCCGATATTTTTACACAACTTTTCAGCATGGATTGAAAAACCGCAAAAGATTTATTGACATAATCCTGGTCAATCGTATACAGGTAATTCAGCATATTATGGGTGATATAGAGCATCCGGTAAGCGTTGGTTTCCGAGATAATCGTATTGTCCTGGATATAGGTTTGATGCAAATACAAATGAAAATTATCGGTGTCGGTAATAACCGGCTGACCTTTAATAAACTTACGGCCGATTTCAGCCTGCTTTTTAATGTGCTCAACCAATGAAGCTACCTCATCAATCAGGAAAAGAGCATCTTCAGGAGTTTCAAAATATCCCAATTCATAAAAGGAAACAATTTCACGGATCAAGCCTTTCCCTGCATCATAACCAATTACTTCCGTAGACTTAACCCGAATATAGAAATTCGACATTTGCTGCAACTGTTCGTCTGAAATATCCCCTTTCCAACCTTTGTGAAACTTGACATTTTCCAATTGACCCAATTTCAAATAGCACTTCCCGAAATAGAGCAATTTAAATCTTAACAGAGCCGGCGAATTCAATAATTGAAAAATGATCAAATCCAAATTAGACATATACAATTCCTGTGTCCGTTGGGCAACCATTCGTTTAAAGCCGTCCATGATTCCACTCAAATAAGTATCAAAGGAGAATTCCGAACGTTGAATCGGGTTATACTGAAACGTTACGCTCTTTCCAGAAACTCCAATTATCTTGTCAATCGACAATTCGTATTTCCGACAGAGTAAATTGATTTCTTCGGGCTTTAAGGCAGTCTCACCGCGGGCTCTCCTGTAAGCAGAATCCCTGGATAAATCCAGATCATCCATCAACAACTTTCCCAATGAAGTGTCGGGAGGTAATTTAGCCTTTAGCTGTTCAAGTAGTCGGTTTTGAATGTCCATGCTCAAAAGTAAAATTTTTATTGAAATGCAAAACAGTTCACGATGAATAGATTAAGCAGAGGTTCAAAACCCTAATTCCCGGATAAAACAAAAGCCGTCCTGAAACAGAACGGCTTTTGCCTGGTTATTGGTATTAATTATTGTTTTTGAATTCGGAAAGTAATTGGCTGACCGTCAACAAGACCATTCACAAAATACATTCCGGATACCTGATTTGAGAAATCAACCTCAATCGTTGTTGCAGAAGAATTGGAAAATCCGAACTCAATCTCTTTCCCCTGAATATCAACTATATTTACAATAGAGAAATCAGCTCCTGAAGTTATACTTGCTGTAAATTTACCGGTTGTAGGATTCGGATAAATTTCCAAACCGAATGTCTCTCCATTTTCCGTAAGACCTAAACAAGCATCTACATGAATAGAAAATATTGCTTCACCATCACAGCCATTTGCATCTGTGTAAGAATAAGTAATTACATGATCACCGGCACCGGCTGTTGCAGGATTTAAAACTCCTCCGCTCACTCCTGTTCCGGAATAAGTTCCGCCTGCAGGACTTCCGCCTGAAAGTGTTAATGGTGCATGGTTTATACACATTGTTGCAACCGGAGATGTAAACGCAACTGTTGGCGCTGTGTTTACTGTAATCATTGTTGAAGCATCACTCGTACAATTGTTTGCATCTGTATAGGTATAAGTAACTGTCTGAGAGCCAGCTGAGGGATCAAAATCACCGCTTGCATTTACTCCTGTTCCACTGTATGTTCCTCCTGCCGGACTTCCACCTGTTAATGCAAATTCTGCTGAATTACTACAAACTGCTGAAATAGCACTTTGAGTAACTACCGGAGCCGTGTTTACGGTAATTGTCGTAGTAGCTTGATTGGTACAGTTATTTGCATCTGTATAAGTATAAGTTATCAACTGTGTTCCAGCTGCAGGGTCAAAGTCTGTTCCAGTAACACCCGTTCCACTATAAGTTCCTCCAACCGGGTTTTCACCTGTCAATGCCAGAACTCCCGAATTATCACATATTGGTGAAATCGGAGCTAGTGTGACTGTTGGGGCTGCATTAACAGTAATAGTGTAATTGGAATTAAACGCACATCCGTATGCATCTGTATAATCATAAGTAATTGTTTGTGTTCCTGAAGCAGGATCAAAATCACTTCCCGTAACTCCTGTTCCTGAATAGGTTCCACCTGCAGGTGAGCCTTCTGCCAACGTATAAGTTCCGGCATTATCACACAAAGCTGGTGCTGTCGTGAAGGTAATTGGGTTTGCCGGACAAACAACTGTAATTGAATAGCTTGATGAGCCTGAACATCCGCTTGCATCGCTCACTGTTGAAGTAAAGTTAAATGTCCCGGTAGCAGTTGGCGTTCCGGAGATCGTTCCGCTTGCACTCATTGTTAATCCCGGAGGCAAAGCTCCTGCTGTAACAGCAAAATTCGGTGCTCCCAAAGCTCCGGTTTGTGTCAAAGTTGTTGAATATGCTGATCCCGCAGTTCCAGCTGTTAAAGCACCGGCTGTTGTCATTGTGAAAGTAGGACAAACGTAAGGAGTATAATCCACCTGGTCGATTCCGATGTAGTCTGAGTTAGTTCCGTTAAGGCCTGCACCGGTTACAAAATAGCGGAAAGCAATGCGTCCGGAAGTCGGCGCAGGAAGACCTGAAATCGTGATGGTGTATTGTGTCCATGTTGTCGGATAAACACCCAAAACCAAATTTGGATTAACACTCAATAACTGTGTGGTAAAATCTCCTACCGCAGTTCCTGTACCAACGTTCGTGCTTGCGCCATTCGTACTTAAACGTACTTCCAGTCTGTCAGCATAAGAATCCGGAGCCGGTTTTCTTGTATAGAATGTAATTACATCACCATTTCTAAAGGTACGGTTCGGAGTCATCAACCAGTTACTGATTGTTCCTGTCGATCCTGTATTATTATAATTCGCGCCAATATAAGCATTCGTAGCACCATTATAAGCGTCAAATTGTCCGCCGGCACCTACGGGATTTCCCTGAAACCAGTTGGTTGTTCCGACAGCAACACTTGCATTGGTCATTACCCAACCGTTTCCGGCAAGTAAGGTGATATCATTAAAACCTTCCGAGAAGGCTTGTGCATTGGATTTTGAAATAAACCCAAGTGCAAACAATCCACATAGAGCGGCTGTTTTTAAAATTCTTGTTTTCATAAGTTCAGTGATTAACGTGTTTGAGGATTCGCTAAGGTTTCATAGCGCGTGATTTCTTCCTGCAACTGAGTTCTCAGTTGCGCATCTGTGGTTTTCTCAAATTCAGCCTTCAATAATCGAACGTATTCTTCTTTCAACACACGGAATTCGTCATTCAGTTTGCTTACCTGAGCTCTGGATGTAGAAACAGCCTGATCGATTTCAGTTTGCTTTGAATCCAGTTTTACACGTTGAGCACTTAATTGAGGATGTGATGAAACAACAACAGGTGTTGATTGTTTTAAAGAGTTAGTTTGGGATTGTCCAAAGCTCACATGAGCCAACGAACATACACAAAGCCCAATGAATAGTAACTTTTTTTTCATAGTAACTTGATTAATTGTTCGAAAATAGACAATTACGTTCCGCTTTGAATGCTCAAAACGTTCAACAGAAGAAAATCAGGGGTTAACCCTTGTACAGGAAGAATGTGCTGTGTACGGTTTATTAAGTCATCTGAGACAGACCGGGAAGCAATTCTCCCACACACTCAGATTCCACCAGTGAATAGTAACGCTATTTTCATTAAGTAATAGTATTTGTTTCGAAACAAAAGTACAAAGAAACCAGGCACTTACAAAAATGACACCCGACAAATGACTATAATCCATCTATGAATTATCGAACTAAGCAGTTGAGTAAATATTTAACTGAAATTTAATGATAACTGAATATCAGGAAACGAATTTACCGTACAGATCGTAATGATCAGCAGAAGTAATTTCGACCAGGGCGAAGTCCCCGATACTTACATATCCTTCTGATTTTTTTACCAATACTTCATTGTCTACTTCCGGTGAATCAAATTCAGTTCTTCCGATGAAATAATCACCTTCGATCCGGTCAAAAAGAACCTTGAAGGTTTTCCCTATCTTTTCCTGGTTCAATTCGTAACTAATACCCGATTGCAACTCCATGATCTCATCCGCGCGCTGGCGTTTCACCTCATCCGGAACATCGTCTTCCAATGAATAAGCATGGGTATTCTCTTCATGAGAGTAAGTAAAGATTCCCAAACGATCAAAACGCATGCGTTCTACGAATTCGTACATTTCCCGAAAATCTTCTTCCGTTTCACCCGGATAACCCGCTATTAAAGTAGTACGGATTGCAACTCCGGGAACTTTTTCACGAATGGTATTTACCAAAGCTTCTGTCTTCTCACGTGTAATTCCACGACGCATCGATTGAAGAATTTTCGTTGAACCGTGCTGCAAAGGCATATCCAAATACAAACACACATTCGGATGTTTCACCATCGCGTCCAGCACATCCATAGGGAACCCTGCCGGAAACGCATAATGCAAGCGGATCCACTCAATTCCTTCAACTGCAGCCAACTGGTCTAGCAACTCGGCCAGATTACGCTTTTTGTAGATATCCAATCCGTAGTAAGTCAAATCCTGTGCGATGAGCAAAATCTCTTTTACTCCCTGAGCAGCAAGGCTCTTCGCGGATTTCACCAATTCATCCATTGGTGTTGAAAGGTGCTTACCCCTCATTAAGGGAATGGCACAAAAGGAACAAGGTCTGTCGCATCCTTCTGCTATTTTGAAGTAAGCATAGTGTGATGGCGTTGTCAATAAACGCTCTCCAACCAATTCATGCTTGTAATCTGCTTTTAATGTTTTTAGTAAGCGCGGTAAATCCCTTGTACCGAAGAAGGCATCTACTTCGGGAATTTCCTGCTCCAAATCATCTTTATAACGTTGAACCAAACAACCCGTAACATATACTTTGTCAACGAGTCCTTCGTTTTTGGCATCTGCATAACGCAAAATCGTATCAATTGATTCTTGTTTTGCATTGTCTATAAAGCCACAGGTGTTAATAATGACGATTTCGGAATCATCTTGTTTGGCTTCATGTTCCACTTCAAATTTATTGGCTTTCAATTGTGCCATCAGAACCTCTGAATCAAAGGTATTTTTGGCACATCCAAGTGTAACTACATTTACTTTATTCTTACGAAGTGTTTTTGTTTTCATGAAATCGATTCAATACTAAAAGGGGGCACAACGCTAACGCCTTAGCTTCAGCGGAGGCGCAAAGATACGGTAAATTCTTTGAAGTTCAGGAGAATTGACACTTCAACTATGCTCAGTGTACTTTTCAGAAGGTAAAAGTGAAAGTAAAAGGTGGGGTATCTACGCTTTATACTGGGAGTAAAGTGGTAATATCCATACTTTATTCACACGGTAACTTTGGTGTTTCCATATATTTTAAAAGCCCCAACACTTAATTGTCAGGGCTTTCAACTATTTTAAGAAAGTGGTATTGCAACCGCTTCATCGAATTTGGCTTGTTCTTTTTCCGGCACCTTGCGGAATGTTAAGTACAATCCGATCAGGATAAATGGAATACTCAATAGTTGTCCGGTATTCAAAGCCCACACATCATCCCGGTCCGTTTGACCAACCTTAACGAATTCAATTACGAATCTTGCAGTCCAGATAAGGATCATAAACATTCCGAATAATCTTCCCGGAATTGCTTTTGCATTCGTCTTCCAATACATTCTAAAAAGGACAATGAATGAGAACAAATAAGTGATTGCTTCATACAATTGTGCCGGATGACGTGGAATCACATTTCCATTTGCATCCAAGTATTCAGGACCTGCATTGTAAAAATTAAAACCCCATGGAAGATCCGTTGGAATACCAATAATCTCGTGATTGACCAGGTTTCCCAATCGGATAAAACATCCGGCGATAGCAATGGGTGCAACAATACGGTCGAGGATCCACAACATCGGACGATGAACTACCTTTTTGGAATAAACATAAAGCATAATTAAAATCACAATTGCTGCTCCATGACTGGCTAATCCACCCTCCCAAATTTTCAAAATAGAAAGCGGATGATCAAAATATCCCTCCTCCAATATATATCCATTTGCTGCTTTCACATCCCAATAAGGTCCGTAAAACAAAACATGACCTAAACGAGCACCGATAATGGTTGCGGGAACCACATAGAGCAATAGTTTATCCAGATACTTTTCAGGAATACCTTCGGATTTAAACATTCTTTTGATAATGTAATATCCGAGGATCATTCCACCTACAAACAACAATCCGTATAGGTTAGGAGTTGACCACCCATCTACCAATTGTGAATCTACCTTCCAGTCAATTGCTAATTCCACGTGCTTAATTTTGTTGGTCGAAGATAGTTGTTTTATTGATTCAATTTCTGCAATAAATGCTCTGCTCTTCCTTTTTTGAAAATTTTATTGCTGTTTTCCAATCCTTTTCTCAATGCTTTTTGCTCTTCTAAAGGAAGGTGAATAATATCCTGACATTCCGGAGTACAGCAGCTTTCGTACTTCGCATTGCACTTTTCGCACTGGATGAATAACAAATGACAGGCTTCATTCGCACAATTCACATGTACATCTGCCGGCTCTCCGCATTGGTGGCAATTTGAAACGATATCGTCTGTGATCCGCTCTCCCCGACGTTCATCAAACACAAAGTTCTTACCGATAAACCGGTTTTCCAATCCTTTTTCCTAGCACTCGTTGGCATACTTAATGATCCCGCCTTCCAGCTGATGTACATTCTTAAATCCGCGGTGCTTGAACCAGGCAGAAGCTTTTTCACAGCGAATTCCCCCGGTACAATACATGACGATATTCTTATCTTCGTTCCCTTTCAGATAAGCATCTTCAATGATCGGCAAAGATTCACGAAAGGTGTCTACGTCGGGAAGAATGGCTCCTTTGAAATGACCTACTTCATGTTCGTAGTGATTCCTGAAATCAATTAAAATGGTATCCGGATCCTGAGTCAATTTATTGAACTCTTCCGCTTTCAAATGCTTACCTATATCGGTCACATCGAACGATTCATCACTTAAACCATCTGCTAAGATCTTGCTTCTGACTTTGACTTTCAGCTTCAGGAATGGAAACTCTGCTCCTTCTTCCTCCACAGCGATATTTAATCGCACACCATCCAGAAAATCGATGGAGTAAAGGTCCGAACGGAAATCATTCAAGCGATCGGTCGGTACAGAAATCTGCGCGTTGATTCCTTCATGAGCGACATAAATACGTCCGACAACCTGAAGGTTATTCAATAATTGGTATAAGTAATCTCTGAAAATTTGAGGATTGGCAATTTTTGCATACTTATAGAATGAGATGGTCGCAAATTCATGACCCGCCTCGCGCAATTTTTGCTCTAATTCCTCCTTACTAAATGTGTTCCACAGTTGCATGCTATGTTTGTTTTTGTAAAAAGTTGGTGCAAAGATATAAAGACTTTAGGATATTAGGACATCAGGATATTAAGATTTTAGGACATTAGGATTGGATACTTTTACAAAAAAACTCTGATCAACATGATGTCAGCAAGAGTTTTTATAATTTAAACCTAAACCCTAAATTTATCTGGCTTTAGGAAGCCGTACCTACCTAACACACACTATTAACAGAATAAAAAAACACTGTTCACAATCAGGTACGACTGAAATTGAGTTTTGGATGTTTAAAAGAAAAGAATACGCATCAATACACTTATTATCAATAAGTTGAGAGCAAAAAAAACCAGTTCAGACGTAATATTGCGGAATTACTTTTATCCTTTTAGAAGATTCCATTAATTCGTAATTCCCTAAGTCTTTCTCTTCTGCTTTTTAGCAGCGGGGAACAAAATATTATTCAGGATCAAGCGATAACCCGGTGAATTCGGATGGAGATTCAAATCCGTTGGCGGATCTCCTACTTTGTGCTGAAAATCTTCAGGATCATGTCCACCATAGAATGTCCAGGTACCTTGTCCCAATTCTCCATGAATGTACCGAGCTGTATTTAATGCCTTATTCTCACCCATTACCAATACGTTCGACTTGATCAAATCACGTCTGAAATCGGTAGTTTGTCCCATGAATCCGTCGATTACATCTGTATGACACTGGGTCAGCATTGCCGGAACAATATCCCATTTGGCTGAGAAATCAAACAGGGTGAATTTATCCTGGCTTTCAGGTAAACGATGCAGGTCCGTTCCGTCAATATTGGAATATTCGTATACCATCGGATCCTGAACGAGAATAAAATCCTTGAATGCAAAAGTCATGTTATAATCCAGTTCATTCTGACAATTCGGATCTCTTGGATCGCCATCGAACATCCGTTCACAAACATCCGTCCCATGAGCAGAAAGTGCAATATCAAAGCTATCTGTTCCACTGCACATGGTAAACAGGAATCCACCGCCAATCACGAAATTCCGGAGGTTATTGGCTACCGCCAATTTTAACTGGGAGACTTTGGCAAAACCTAAATCGGAAGCATCTTTTTCAGCATCCGCAACCTGATTGATGTACCAGGATTCCCGGTGGAAAGAGGCATAGAATTTACCATATTGACCCGTAAAATCTTCGTGATGCAAATGCAGCCAGTCGTATTTGGGTAAAACTCCCATGACAATGGCTGAATCGTAAATTTTATCGTAAGGAATTTCGGCATAATCCAAAACCATGGTTACGGCATCATCCCAGGGCAAAGCACTATTTGGAGTATAAACCGCAATTTTCGGTGCTTTTTCCAATTGTACAATTTCCATATTTACTTCCGGGTTGGCTATTTCCGTTCGAATAGCGTTTACCTGTCCGTCGGCAACAATTTCATAACTTACTCCGCGAATGATCAGTTCTTCTTCGATTGTCCGCAGATGTGGGAATAGAAAAGAACCGCCCCGGTAATTCAGCAGCCACTCCATAACCACTCCATTTTCAAGTACCCAGAAAG
>CAMPIU010000026.1 GCA_946886545.1 uncultured Flavobacteriales bacterium
CCAAAATCACGATTTTTGCATCCGGATTTTTCCTTCTAAGTTCCAGTGCACATGCAGAGCCCACAATTCCGCTTCCAACTATCAGGAAATCAATTTCTTCCAAAAGAGTAACCTTTTCCCAAAAACTGAGTTGTTTAAATTGAATCATAGCAGCGAAAATGAACTTTTTTTACCGATATTTGTATGAATAAATTGAACTAATTTAAACCAAAATTAATTTCGGTTGTACTACGACTAGAATAAACTAAAAACATGAGAGTGAAACTCCTTATTTTAATTTCCTTTTTCTTTCTGACCAATTTGGTTTTTGGCCAGGCTAAGGTACCGTTTGAAGTGCGGACATTAAACAAGGCTACCGGTAAAAAAGAACCGGGCGTTGTTGTAAAAGTGTATGAAGGCGGTTCTGTAACTCAAACCTTTACAAGTGATGCTTCAGGTTCTGTTGTGGTTCAGCTTGATCCGAAGAAAAAATACAAGATCGAGGTTTCGAAAGGTGGAAAGGTGTCGCGTTTCTTTAATGTTGATTTAAAAAATGTAGACGCGGAATTGACTCAAAGTGCCAAACTTCCTTCCGGAAGTATTAATATGTCCTTATTTGACCAGGTTCCGGGTGTTGATTATTCCTACGTTACAAATAATCCTGCAACGGAATTTTATTACGACCCGGGAGTTTCTTCGGATGAGATCGTTTATGATGAAGTACTGGCAAACAAAATGATCAATAAAGTTGAGAAGATTTTGAAGGATGCCGAAGGTGCACAAAAACAGGGGGAAGCTAACTATAATTCGATCATCAAACAGGCAGATGCATTATATACCGCAAAGAAATACGAGGAAGCTTTAGCTCAATATGAGACTGCTACAAAAATCAAAGGAAAAGAATCGGAAAAACATCCGAATGATCGTATCGTTGAGATTGACGGGATTCTGAAAGCGGCTAAATCAGCCAACCTTGCAAATTCCCAATTGGATAGTGAGTACAAAGCATTGATTGCATCGGCTGACGGATTGAGAGATCAAAAAAAATACGAAGAAGCAATCAAAAGGTACAACGAAGCACTTGCTAAAAAGCAGGAACAATATCCGAAAGATGAGATTGCAAAGTGTGAAGATGCTATTGAGGCTGCTAAAAACGAAGCTGCGAATGCTGAGAAATACAATGCCGCAATGAAGGCCGGTGATGGCTTTTATACTCAGAAGAGCTGGATGGCTGCCCGTGACGAATACAAAAAAGCTTTGAAGATCAGACCCGGTGATGCGGCTGCAACTGCAAAACTGACTGATTTGGAGGGGAAATTAAATGCGCAAAAATCAGAACAAGAGAAAAAACAAAAATACAACGATGCTGTTGCTGCGGGAGATGCGCTTCTTGCAGAAGAGAAGTGGGCGGATGCGAAAGCGAAGTATACAGAATCATTGACCTTTGAACCTGCAGCAACTTATCCGAAAGAGAAGATTAAAGAAGTAGACGCTAAATTGGTTGAAATTGCAAAAGCGAATGCACTGAAAGAGCAAATCACCAAATTGCTTGCTGAAGGAAGTACTGCGCTTACGGCAAAGCAATATCCGGGCGCAAAAGCAAAGTTTGAACAGGTTTTAACCCTGGACGCCGAAAATGCAGAAGCAAAATCAAAGTTGGCAGATATAGAAAAGCAATTGGAATTCGAAAAGGCAAATGCTGAAAAAATTGCAAAGGCAAAACAATTGGTTGTTGAAGGTGATGCCTTGGATAAAACAATGAAATATGCAGATGCAAAAGGAAAATACGAGCAGTCGATTGCTTTGATTCCGGATGCAGCCGTTCAGGCTAAAATTGATGCAGTAAATGCCAAGATCCTTGCGGAAGGGAAGAAAGCGGAACAAAAAGCAAAATTTGACCAGGCGATTCTGGATGGTGATGCCGCTTTGGCGACGTCTAATTTTGAAGTCGCTAAAAAGAAATACGAAGAAGCACAATTATTGGATCCTGTGTCAACTGTTCCAAAGCAAAAACTGATTGAGCTTGGGAAGAAAGAAGTACAGGCAAATGCGGAAAAGGATAAAAACCAAAAATACCAGGAAGCCTTCAATGCCGGGATTGCCGCACTTGGTGCAAAGGACTATGCTACAGCGAAAGAGAAATTCCTTTTAGCAACAACAACGGATAATTCCAAAAAAGAAGCGAAGGATAAATTAGCTGAAGTTGAAAAAATCATTGCTGATAATGCTCAGGCAACAGCTCAAAAAGAAAAGTATGAAGCGGCTGTAAAAGCAGGAAATGATCTTCTTGGATTAAATAAACTTCCCGAAGCAAAGAAAAAGTTTGAAGAGGCCTCTGCTTTGGATCCTGCTCAAACGCTTCCAAAAGATAAGATCAAAGAAATTGACGGGCTGATCGAAAAAGCCGGCAAGGAAAAACAAATCACTCAATTGTTAGCTGAAGGTGCGGCAGCTTTGGGTAAAAAAGATCTGGGCGGAGCAAAAACAAAATATCAGCAAGTACTGGCGATAGAACCTACAAATTCAACGGCGTCTGAAAAGATGCTGGAGATCTCAAAACTGGAGAACGATCAGGCAAGTGAAGCTCAAAAACAAGTTGCTTTTGAAAAATTGATGGCTGAAGGAATGGCATTCCAGAACCAAAACAAATACGCAGAAGCAAAACAAAAATACCTGGAAGCAAAAGCAATTAAATCTGACGTCAATGTTGAGAAAGCGATTGTTTGGTGTGATAAGAAAATTGCAGAAGAACTGAAAGATGCCGAGTTGAATAAAAAATACAACGCAGTTTTAGCAGAAGCAAAAGAATTGGAAGCTGCTAAAAAATACGACGATGCAATTGCTAAGTACAATGAAGCCCTTGCAATCAAAAACGAACAGGAGCCGAAAAACCGTATCCAGGCAATTAATGAATTGAAAAATCAAAATGCTGAACAACAAAAAGTAGAACAGGATTATTTGGCCGCGATCAAAAAAGGAGACGATTTGGTGTCAGAAAAAAAATACCTTGAAGCAATTAAGTCATACAATGCCGCCCTGGTTTTAAAACCATACGAAAAGCTTCCCGTTGAAAAAGCGGAGAATGCCAAAAAACTTTCCGAACAGGAAACCAGTGATGGTGATCAGGCTTATCAGAAAATAATTGATGTTGGAAATAAAGCTTTTGATGAGAAGAATTATGTAAAGGCAAAGGAGATGTTTAATCGCGCTGCTAACTTCAGACCTGCAGATCAATATCCAAAACAAAAATTACAGAAAATAGAGGAGCTTGAAAAAGAAGAAAAATCAGCTCAGGACCAGCAAAATCAATTTGCAAAAAAAATGGCTGAAGCCGACGGTCTGGCAAAAGCAAATAAATTGGAAGACGCGATCAGCGCTTATAAAGTTGCCAAGACTATTAAGCCGGATGATTTGACTCCGGACCAGCGTATTTCGGAACTCCAGGCTTTAATTTCAAATAAAGTTGATCCTGCTGTAGAACAACAGAAATTATATGATGCAGCAATGTCGAGAGGTAACAATGCTGCGTTCAGCAAGGATTATAACGGTGCGATTTCTCAATATGAAGAAGCATTGAGACACAAAGCAAAAGATCAAACAGCGATTAATAAAATTGCTGAAATGCGCCAGATACTGGATGATCTTGCTAAAGAAAATGCAGCAAACAAAGAGCTTCAATCTCTTGTTGCTGTTGCTGACCAGGAATTTAATAACGGTAAATGGTCTGCTGCGAAATCGGCATACGATAATATATTGGCTAAATATCCTTCTAATGCTTATGCTTACGAACAAGCAAAGAAATGCGAGATCAAACTGAAAGAAGAAAGAGATGCGGATTTGGATCGCGTTTACAGAAATATTATCAGCAGTGCAGACGATAAATTTGAGAATAAAAATTACACAAAAGCAAAAGAGCTTTACGAACGTGCGAGAACTCAAAGACCATCTGATCCTTATCCGGTACAAAAGTTGAGAGAGATCCAAAATATCGAGAATCCGCCTGTTTCAACCGTAATAAAGCAGGAACCTAAAACAAGTACACTCGAGTTGAAAAGCCTGGGAGAGGAAACAGATAATTCCCTGACGGACGGTGCTAAAAGATTAGAGCAAGCTTCAAGAACCCGTAAGGGGAGAGCTTCCAGGAAAATGATTGAAAAACTTCGTGGGACGACTGATCGGAATGGGGAATTGGCTGAGAAACAAAATAACCGGGCATTATCTGCAGACAGTACTTTTGGTGAGATCCGAATCGACAACACCATCAGAAATGAGCAATCGAATGCAAAAGTGCAGAACAATGTGGATGTAATGGAAACTAAAACCAAAACATTGATCAAAAGTTCGGAAGAAAGCGGGACGATTAAAGAATTGAATATCGTGAATCAGAAAGAGCAGCTGGAAGCCGCAACTGAAGCTGTAATCCTAAGCAACAGTATTCTTGATGGTGCAGCAGTTGATAATGACGAAGTGCTTAAAAAGGCAACGAATAATTTAGGGGCTACAAACACGAAAATGGGTGAGGATACTTATTCGGAAATCGTTAAAAATGAGACTGTTTATTCCGATATAAAGATCAACCAGGAGAAGAATTCAATTGATGATTTTGAACAGCGTTTGGCTGAGGAAAAAAAGGTGCGTGAGGCTTCAATAGTTCAGGAAGAACTGGCAGTAGAGAATGGTAAAAGAGCTGATGCAAAAACTGTTGAAACAAAACAGGTCTTAACTCAGGTCGAAAATAATATTTCTGTTAAGACCACGGAGGATAAAAAGCTTCCTGAAAACAACGACAATAAATTGAAAGAGATCGAAAAGCTTCAGTCAGAAAACAATATTAAAAATGAGAATGCACATGTTGAAAACACTCAGAGGTTTGCTGAAAAAGCAAGTGAAATGGAGCGTGTAACTTCAGAAGCTATATCTGATAGAATTGATGCTCACAATGATAATATTGAAATAGTTGTGAACTCAAGAGATCGGAAAATAGAACTTGATCGGGCGGATTATAACAAAGCCTACATTAAGAACATTGAGAACAAACAAGTGCTTACTGAAAAAGTAAAGGAAATTGAAAAAAGAGAAGAACTCCCTTCGATTGCTGCAGTTGAAAATAAAAAGAATTTCAATGAACTTCAAAATACAAGTACTCAAACTCAATTGGATCAGCAAAAGGTGAATGATGAAAAGATCGTAGAGAATAAAGATAAGATCACAAATATTCAAACTCAGATACAGGATAATGCAGGTCAGAATACACAAGCAACAGAGAATGATTTGTTGATTAAAAATTCTAAGAAAGAGCTTGGAACAACCAACAGAATTCAGTCGGAAAAAAGTGATGCAAGAGCTGTATCTACCAAAAGTGCAATTGATGAAATTGAATCGACACCGCAGGTAAAATCCACAAGTGGTGCTTATGATGTGGATCTTTCAAAATACAAGGAAGGTGTAAACCAGGAACAATTCGATCAACTTGGACCCGATGGTTTGGTTTCCGCTGTTGTTACCAGAAGAGTGGTAGTGACAGATGGGAAAGCGAATATTTACATCCGAACTCAGACAATGGATATGCTGACTTTTTCCAAAAACGGACAGCCATGTACGGAATTGGTTTGGCAGCGCGAAACACAGGATGCCAAGTTAAAACGCAATTATTAAAAGATTCTTTTAATTATAAACATACAGGGGCGGATAATTATCCGCCCCTGTATGTTTTATTGTACATCAATTCCACTAATTTCGTTTTCAATTAAATTTCCTGATTTTATGAATGTTCATTTTATTGCAATTGGAGGAAGTGCAATGCACAATTTGGCAATTGCCTTGTCTCGAAAAGGAGCTAAAGTAACAGGTTCCGATGATGAAATATTTGAACCTTCAAAAACCAGACTTGAAAAGCAGGAAATTTTGCCGGATACAATCGGTTGGTTTCCTGAAAAGATCACAAGTGATTTGGATGCTGTTATCCTGGGAATGCACGCAAGAGAAGATAATCCGGAGCTTTTGAAAGCGAAGGAATTGAATCTCCCGATCTACTCGTACCCGGAATATTTATATGAACAAAGCAAAGATAAATACCGGATTGTGATTGGCGGAAGCCATGGCAAAACAACCATTACTTCAATGCTGCTTCACGTAGTCAATGAATTGGGGCTGAATGTGGATTATATGGTTGGAGCACAACTGGAAGGGTATGATTGCATGGTGAAACTTTCCGAAGAAGCCGAATTCATGATCCTGGAAGGGGATGAGTACCTGAGTTCACCTATTGACAGAAGACCGAAATTTCATCTTTACAAACCAAATACGGCTTTAATTAGTGGGATTGCCTGGGATCATATCAATGTGTTCCCGACATGGGAGAATTATGTTGACCAGTTCAGAAAGTTCTGTGAAGTGATTGAGCCGGATGGCAAGCTGATCTATAACGTGGAAGATTCTGCGTTGAAAAGTCTGGGGGAAGAGTTTGAAACAAAACTGGAAACAATTCCTTATCAAACACCGACCTACCGGATTACCGAGACAGGAACGATCATGACATATGGCGGAAAGGAATATGAGTTATTGATTTTCGGAGCACATAATTTACAGAACCTGGTAGGAGCAATGCGACTGGCTGAATCTATGAGTATTTCAAATCATGACTTCCTGAATGCTGTCAGAACCTTCAAAGGTGCCGGAAAACGGCTTCAAAAAGTGGCAGAGAAGGATTCATTCACCATGTTCAAAGATTTCGCACATTCACCTTCCAAATTAAAAGCGACGACCTCTGCTGTTAAAGAGCAGTACCCGGATCGAAATGTGGTTGCTTGTATGGAGTTGCATACATTCTCTTCTTTGAGAAAAGAGTTTTTACCACTTTATGACGGAGCTATGAATGCTGCTGATGAAGCACTGGTTTATTTCAGCCCGGCAGTGGTTGCTCATAAGAAGCTGGACCCTTTGACAACAGAACAGGTTCAGTCAGCTTTCGGAGGAAAGGTGAAAGTCGTGAATAACACACAGGAAGTCCTTGATTTTATCACTGATAAGAACTGGAACAATTCAGTTTTACTGATGATGTCCTCCGGAAACTTTGATGGAATAGACTACGAAAAATTGGGTACTGAATTAGTACTGGGACTATCTGAATAGATTTATGAGCTTATAAAGTTCTCTGTTTGAACAAAACCCTTCTAAACACAACGGTTAGAATAATTGCGTTGATCGTTGAAAGCAAAAGCATTCCCAATAAGGAAATCGTCATGGTAGACGAAGGATTGAAAATGGCTTTTTGATTAGCAATTGCCTTGTCAAATATTTCTTTTCGCGTTAAGGTTTCCATTTCAGGACTTTTACGCAATTCTTTCATCTGCTTCGGGTCATCCAGCATTTTATTTACCTGTTGTTCTGCTACGGCTAATTGTCTTGCATTATAAGCAGGGTCAATTTTAGCATAATAGAGATAAATCAATCCTGAAACAATAACGGTATAAACCAATCCTCCTCCCAAAGTGTTCTTAATATCGCCTAATGCACTGCTTTCAGCTCTTACTTCCCGTCTTTTTTCCGCCAAAGTGCCAAGGGTCATTGCAAGAAGTAAACAAAGAATATTCCACATAACCTGGAATTTCACTTCGTTTTCGTTTTGTAAAATCTGAGCATAAAAGAATGACATCTTCCCAAGAAACCAAATTCCTGCAAAGAGAATTGCGATTTTTAATGAAACTCTCATAGTATGTATAAGAATAAAAGTCCCGCGAAGCAGGACTTTAATAATTTATGAATTCATTGATACTAAAAACTCTTCGTTGGAACGCGTATTTTCCATGTGTCCTTTCACGAACTCCATAGCTTCTACCGGGTTCATATCTGCAATAAACTTGCGAAGTAACCAGATTCTTTGTAATACATCTTTTCCAACCAACAAATCTTCACGTCTTGTTCCAGAAGCAATAATATCGATAGCCGGGTAAATTCTTCGGTTCGAGATCTTGCGATCCAACTGAAGTTCCATGTTACCGGTACCTTTAAATTCTTCAAAGATTACTTCATCCATTTTAGAACCTGTTTCTGTTAATGCAGTTGCCAGGATGGATAATGAACCGCCGTTTTCAATTTTACGGGCAGCTCCGAAGAAACGTTTCGGTTTGTGCAATGCGTTTGCATCCACACCACCGGAAAGTACTTTACCGGAAGCAGGAGAAACGGTGTTGTATGCACGGGCTAAACGCGTGATGGAATCTAATAAGATTACCACATCGTGTCCGCATTCTACCATGCGTTTTGCTTTTTCCAAAACGATATTTGCAACTTTTACGTGACGGTCTGCCGGCTCATCAAAGGTAGAAGCAACAACTTCTGCTTTTACGCTGCGCGCCATATCCGTTACCTCTTCAGGCCGTTCATCGATCAATAAAACAATCAGGTAAACTTCCGGGTGATTAGCGGCAATTGCGTTTGCAACATCCTTCAATAACATGGTTTTACCTGTCTTTGGCTGTGCTACGATCATTCCGCGCTGACCTTTTCCGATCGGAGCAAATAAGTCCATCACACGAGTCGACATGGATTCATCCTTGTGACCGGTTAATTTGAACTTTTCGTCCGGGAACAATGGTGTAAGGTATTCAAAAGGAACACGATCGCGAATATAGCTTGGATCTCTTCCGTTTATTGAATCAACTTTTACAAGCGGGAAGAATTTTTCTCCTTCTCTTGGCGGACGGATTGTTCCCCGAACAGTATCTCCGGTTTTCAAACCGAATAATTTGATCTGGCTCTGAGAAACATATACATCATCCGGAGATGGTAAATAGTTGTAATCTGAAGAACGCAGGAATCCGTAACCATCCTGGATCACTTCCAATACACCTTCAGCTGTTACAATCCCAACTAAGTTGTATGCTTCTTCATCAATTTTTTCCTCTTGTTGAGCTTGATTCTGTTGTGGACGGTTCTGATTCTGATTTCCCTGGTTCGGGTTATTTTGATTACGTTGCTGATTGCTGTTTTGACGCTCCTGATTTCCCTGGTTATTCGGGTTGTTTTGGTTGCGTTGCTGGTTATTATTCTGACGGTCCTGATTTTGAGGAGCGTTTTGGCTTGGATTATTTTGGTTCTCGCCCGGGTTATTATTGAATCGCTGTTTGTTTTGATTTTGCGGATTCTGGGTCTGAGCCTGAGGTTTTTTATTTAATAAACGTTCAAAAGGTTTTGGTTTAACTTCCTGATTTGCTGTTTCTTCAGCTGTTTTTTCCACCGCGGCGGATTCGGTTGCAGCAGGAGCAGGAGCAGGAGCAGGAGTTTCTGCCTTGATTTCAGTAGAAGTATCTTCTGAAGCAGGGATTCTCTTGCGTTTTTCTTTAGGCGAATTAGGAGTGCTTTTTCTAATCTCTTCCGTTTTTGGTGCTTCAGCAGAAAACAGATCCGTGGCTGTAGCTTCTTGTGCTATCGCAGAAGCTTTTGGCGACATGAGATCCGTTTTGGGCTCGGATACCTTTTTTGCCTTTGGTTTTGCGGGAGTTTTTTCGGTTTCAGTAGTTGTAGTACTCGCTGAATTCACCTGGATTTGCTCGATCAATTCATTTTTCTTAAATGATTCAACTTTCTTAACTCCAAGAGATTTAGCAATTTCCCTTAATTCTGGTAATAACTTACCGTCTAAGTCTTTATTATTCATATAAAATTTTGGACTAGTTGTTTGTATTCGAATGAATACTTGCGAAAAGCAATGTGATTTTAATAACGATGTTGCAATATTACAAATATTCCTTAGACAAGCACTATATATTTGCTTTTTTTCAAAAAAAAAACCGTTTTGTTTTCACTATTATCCTGTTAAATTTGTGCTCATAGCAAAAACCGGTTTAAAATTCCTGCATGAAAAACAATAAAACTCTCATTACCCGCATCCTGATCGCTTTGTTTTACATTGTTCTTGTAGCAATTCGTATCAGTTACCCAAATGTCGATCCAATGGCTTTAATTGCTCCGGGAACGATGATGGCCGGATGTGTCGGCGGGTGGTTTCTTTTTAAAGGACGCCGGAATCTCTTATTTTATATCGGGATCTATCTTGCAGCAGCCGTGTTGTTTTATATTGAGCGTTTGGGTGGTTATGGCCTTTTTATGGCAGGGCATATTTTGAAATTCCTGTTGATGGGAATGTTAATCGCATATTCCATGCGCAGTAAAAAACTTTCCTTATGGATCTTTTCATCTATGATCATAGGAGTTGAAATTGGACTGGACTTCCCGGAAGCTTCCCTGGAATTAAAACGTTTCGGCGACATTTTCCTGCGTCTGATCAAAACATTGGTTGCTCCTTTGATTTTTTCAACTTTGGTGGTGGGAATTGCCGGACACAGTAATTTAAGACAAGTAGGGCGAATCGGTTTAAAAAGTATTATTTATTTCGAAGTGGTTACCACTTTTGCGTTATTCCTGGGATTGGCCGCAATTAATATTTCCCAGGCAGGGAAAGGTGTGCAGCAGGTGGAAGTTTCTGAAAAAATGAAAGAGAAATCAACCGATCTCCTGGCTCAATTAGAAAAGCCGAAAGATCATTTAGTGGATATTTTCCCGGAGAATTTTGCCAAATCAATAGTTGAAAACCAGGTACTGCAAATTGTTGTTTTTTCATTGATATTCGCAATTGCCCTGAGTTTGGTTCAAAACCTGAAGCACAAGGAAACCATGATCAACTGGATGGAAAGTCTTTCTGAGGTGATGTTCAAGTTTACGGATATTGTGATGTATGTTGCCCCGCTTGCGGTTTTCGGATCCATCGCATATACTGTCGCAAATTCCGGAACGGAAGTTCTCGGCAATCTGATGAAACTGGTAGCAACACTTTATGTCACACTGATCATCTTTGTGTTGGTTGTCTTACTACCAATTGCCTTGATGTCGAAGGTTCCGATCAAAGCCTTTTTGAAAGCTGTTACGGAACCTATCTCAATTGCTTTTGCAACGGCAAGTAGTGAAGCTGCTTTACCGAAAGCTTTGGAGAATATGGAGAAATTCGGAATTTCGAAGAAAATCGTTGGATTTGTAATTCCCACCGGTTACTCCTTTAATCTCGACGGAACAACGCTCTATCTTTCGATGGCAACAGTTTTCGTTGCCCAGATGAGCGGAGTGGACCTCTCTATCGGTCAGCAGATTTCGATCTGCCTGACTTTGATGCTTACGAGTAAAGGTGTGGCAGGAGTGAGAGGAGCTTCTTTTGTTATTTTGACTACTACTTTAATGGATTACAAGCATCTTGGGATCAGCATTGAAAAGGCAGGAATTATTCTTGGGATCGATGCGCTCATGGATATGGCCCGCACTTCAGTGAATGTTCTTGGAAATTGTCTTGCATCTGCGGTGATCGCAAAAAGCGAAGGCGAATTATTAGTAGCAAAAAACGACGAATAACATCATAGTTACCCGTCGTTTCAATTCTTTGTGCCTAAGCTGAAGCATTCGGTTAAGATCCTATTGATGTGCTTTACAACCAAGGAACTGCATTCTTAAGTCTTCAGCTGAAGCCATTCGATCATCCGTTTCTTCTTCGGCGATATAGTCCTTAGAGGAAAGCGAATAAACAGCCTGATCATTCACTTCAGATTCAGTAGAACAGGATTGTAATCCGTTAATAATGAATAGTGTGAAGCAAAATTGTATTAACTTCATAATCATGGGACGAATATAGCTGACTTCTCTTTCCTGCCAAAGATGAAATGTATTTATTGTTGATTTCGTCGAATGAAATGCTGATTTCGTCGATTAATAAAACCCACTTAAAGAGATGCTTTAAACCTACTTCAACTTATGCTTTAAGTGTATTCCTGTATAGTTGTTTTTAACTTGGACCAAGTCTTCCGGAGTACCCGTAAATTCTATATTTCCACCGTTAATTCCGCCTTCCGGACCAATATCAATGATCCAGTCTGCAGCTTTGATCACATCCATGTTGTGTTCGATTACAATAATGGAATGTCCGTCATCCACCAAGCGATTAAATGCGATCAGTAGTTTTTCGATATCATAGAAATGAAGTCCGGTTGTAGGTTCATCAAAAATGAACAATGTTTTATTACTTTTCTGTGCACCTTTGATAAGGAAAGAGGCAAGTTTAACACGCTGCGCTTCACCACCGCTCAAAGAACTGCTGGATTGTCCCATTTGTAAATAGCCCAAGCCGACATCTTCCAGAGGCTGGATCTTTTGTATGATTTTTTCTTCCAGCTTGTCTTTGCTTTCCTTGAAGAAGGCCAGGGCAGAAGAAATATCCATGTTCAGAATATCTGAAATGTTTTTGTCACGGTAATGAACTTCCAGGGCCTCTTGCCGGTAACGACTTCCGCCACAGGCTTCACAGAGTAAATGAACGTCGGCCATGAATTGCATGCTAACAGTTACAACACCTTCCCCTTCACACATTTCACAGCGTCCGCCTTCTACGTTGAATGAAAAGAATCCGGGTTTATATCCGTTGTGTTTTGCTGCATTCTGCCGTGAAAACAATTCGCGGATATCGTCGAATGCTTTTACGTAGGTAACGGGGTTACTTCTGGAAGATTTCCCGATCGGGTTTTGATCGATCAGTTCGATTTCCGCAATGGATGACAAATCTCCTTCAATGCGCTTTACATTTCCCTGGTGATCCCCATATTGACCCAAGTATTTGCGAATTCCCGGATAGAGAATTTCTTTGACCAAGGTAGATTTTCCGGAACCGCTGACTCCTGTAACGGCAACGATCCGGTTCAAAGGAAAGTCGACCGAAACGTTTTTCAGATTGTGTTCTTTCCCACCGATCACTGAAATCTTATTTTTTCCGCTTCGGCGTTTTTTCGGGACAGGAATTTCCCTTACTCCGGTTAAATATTGTGTTGTAAGACTTGTGTTGTTCTTTTTAAGTGCGTCGAATTTTCCCTGGAAAACCACTTCACCGCCAAACTTCCCCGCTGCCGGACCAATGTCAATGATCTCATCTGCATGGAGCATCATATCTTCTTCGTGTTCCACAACGATTACCGTGTTACCGATGTCGCGCAATTTCTTCAAAACACCAATCAAACGTTCGGTATCTCTCGGATGCAAACCGATACTTGGTTCATCCAGGATGTACATGGATCCTACCAAACTGCTCCCCAGTGATGTTGCTAAGTTGATTCTTTGGGATTCTCCTCCGGAAAGTGTGTTTGCAGCTCGGTTTAGAGTCAAATAACCTAATCCGACCTCACATAAGAATGAAAGACGCTGTGTGATTTCCGGAAGGATGCGATTGGTGATTTTCAATTCCAAAGGATCAACTTCCAGGTTTTCGAAGAACTTCAAAGCATTTTCAATCGGCATTAATACCAACTCCTTAATACTGATTCCGCCAACTTTTACATAATTCGCATCTTCTCTTAAACGTGTTCCGTGACATTCAGGACAAAGGGTCTTTCCTCTGTATCGCGACAATAGAACACGGTATTGAATTTTGTAAGATTGACTTTCAACAAATTTAAAGAAGCCGTTGATACCTGCGAAATGAGAATTTCCATTCCAAAGAACGGCCAGCTGTTCTTCTGTCAATTCTTCTACCGGTCGATGGATAGGGAAGTCGAATTTCCGTGCATTTTTAACCAATTCCTGAAGGTATTCACTCATTACTTCGCCTTTCCATGGAACAACAGCACCTTCGTAAACGCTTAGGCTTGGGTCAGGAATCACCAAATTCGGATCAATCCCGATAATGGAACCATAACCCTCACAGGTTTTACAAGCTCCAAAAGGGTTATTGAAAGTGAAAAGGTGAGGAGACGGCTCCACGAAAATCATATTATCCAATTCAAAACGATTGGAAAAGGTGCGTTCCTCCATACTTCCCATTTGGATCACCGAGCAATCCCCGTGACCTTCCATAAAAGCAAGTTGAATAGAATCGCCCAATCGACCGGAGAAATCGTTATCCATTTCCTGCGTCACGATCCGGTCAACTACAATTTGGATCGAATCGGAAAGTGAAAGGTCTTTTGGTTTTAAGTCTTCTAATTGCTTCAGTTCATGATTGTGCAAAATGCGCACATAACCTTGTTCTTTAAGTAATTTTAATGTTTTTTCGATACCGTATTTTTCCAATGAAGGAAAAGGAGCTGCAATCAGGATGCGGAGATCATTCTCCAGGGTCGCTATGTAATTAATCACATCCGTTACCGAATCTTTCTTCACTTCATTTCCTGAAACAGGAGAGAAGGTTTTACCGATTCGTGCGAACAGGATTTTGAGGTAATCATAAATTTCGGTTGTTGTGCCAACCGTTGATCTCGGATTATTGGTAATTACCTTTTGCTGGATCGCAATGGCAGGAGCAATCCCCTTAATGAAATCCGTTTCCGGCTTATCCAGTTTTCCTAAGAATTGACGTGCATAGGAG
>CAMPIU010000027.1 GCA_946886545.1 uncultured Flavobacteriales bacterium
GACCAATCCGTATGACCTGGAACTGAACAGCGACAACGAGGTGGTAGTTACCGGAGACTTCTTAGGAAACATGAATTATTACGATGCTACAGGAGCACATCCTATTCAAAATGCCTATGAGAAGCAAATTTTCGTGATTAAAACATCCAATAGTGGAAATTATCAGTGGAATTATACTTTGGGGTCAGACAATGATCTATCAGCACGTTCGGTTTCGATGGATCCCCATAAAGATATTTTTGTAACCGGGTATTTTAAATGCGATCTGTCACAAATTCAAGATACTGCAGAAGCAATCTTCAACTCTGTGGGTTTCAAAGATTGTTACTTACTTAAAATTAACAACAACGGCCAGCATGAATACATTAAACATTTCGGTGGAAAAATGGATGATGAAGGTCATGGTGTTGCAATCCGTCAAAATGACAAACCGCTTATTTGCGGAAGTTATACAAAGGATTTGAATTTCGCGATGACACCCGTTTTTACAAGCACAAATCTTTCAAACCACTCTTTACTAAATTATTCAACCGAGACTCCACATCGCTACCTTCAGGGGGATTCAACAAGGAATTCTTTTTTAGTAGATTATGTGAATCAGAATTACCAAACTCTCAATTACTATTACGTAAATGCGACAGATTCATTAGTCGGGTATATCGTTTCATCTTCACCATACTTTTTACCTCCGGACACCACACACTTTTGCGAATCAGATTTATTGAGTTATGCTACCCTTACATGGGAACATTACGGACCAAGCTATTCCTATGTCTGGAATGACGGAACTACCTATCAATCCATCGGAATAATGAATACAGGCGATTATTGGGTAAATGTGCAAAGAGATGATGCCTGTTCTTTTGATACAGACAGTATTTATGCCATTTCCGAGCCCTTGCCCCAACTTCCGAATTTAACAGATAACTACGGGATCAATTCCAATCAGCCTACTGTTTACAACAACTATCATTTCTGTTATCCTGATAGCTTAACCATAAACTATTCGAATTTACAAGCCGGGACAACATTAACAACCTATGAACCGAATGGCAATGCATTAGCCGGAATCGGACCATTTAATATTCACGAAGGTGGCGATTATTCGGTTGTGGTTACAAATCAATATTGCGAGAAGCATACTGTCTTCACCATTGCATACGATTTCCCGGTAATTTTTGATACATTGCAATTAGACATCATTATGAACACTCCTGTCCCCACTGGAGATTCCATTACCATCTGTTTGGGTGATGAAGTCTGTTTTGCGGGAATTGATCTGATCACGAATCCTCAGCGGGACTGGAATATCGATCTCCCACATCCGCTCCATACTGTAAACTGGATCATTTCAGGAACAAATTATACAAATCTGTCTAAACTAAAAACTTGTTTTAATCCTCAAACAAGCGGCTGGTACGACGTAGAATTGGAGTTGACTATCGGTTATGAGAACTTATGCGGAATTGATACTGTTCATTATTACATGAGCAAGCCTTTTTATATCCATGTCAATCCGGTTCCAGACTGGTCGGGGACTATTTCAGGTTCGAACTTATTATGTGAAAACGGATCCATTTTCATTCATGTTTCTAATACAAATCCAAGCTTTTCATGGAGCGGACCAGGCATTATCTGGAACAACGGAAATGACAGTATTGAAGTGAATAGTCCGGGGAACTATACCTATTCAGGCATTTTAATTGATTCTCTGACCGGTTGTCAGAAAAGTTTTGGCCTTAGTCATTCAATTATTCCGAAAACCGCCCCGGCAATAGTGTCAATTCCATCAGACGGAATTATTTGCCCCTACGATTCTGTTTTGATGTACATCCCTTCAAACTATGTTTCGTACCAGTGGATCGGACCGGAAGGAGACAGTCTTTCCACAAGTAATCAATGTTATGGAGAAGATTTGGGGTTCTATTACTGTCATGTTCTGGATAATGACGGTTGTTATTTAACAAGTCCTCCTTATGAACTGCGCGAATACAGTACCCCGAGTATTACAATTATGCCTGATGAATATTTGTGTCCGGGAGAAACAGTAACTATCCAGGTTGCCTATGCCGGCTCACCTGTTTTTGTTTGGACCCCAACAAACAGCACTCAAAGCAGTATAACGGTTAATTCACCCGGAGTTTACTCGGTCCAGATAACGCAGTGCGGATTTACGATTACAGACAGTGTGGAAATCATTGACGGTTCTTTCACTGCTTCAATCAATATTTCAGATTCTACTTTATGTTACCAGGATACAGTAACAATTACCGGAATTCCCTCCAATTTAAACTATGAATGGAATAACGGACAGATCACCAATGGCTTTTATGAAGTATCTGATCCCGGAACCTACTCCGCTCTAGTTACCAATGAATACGGCTGTACCTTTCAAACGAATAGTGTTTCGATCGGACTCATTCCCGAATCAACTCCACCGGACGTTCAATCCCAAACAGTTTGTGCCGGAGCTAATGTCACACTTACATCAAGCTCTATATATGCATTGAATTGGTATTCTTCAGCAGATACTACCTTTATCACTAGCGGAAATCAATTTTTGCTCTCCAATTTACTGAATGACACCTCTTTCATTATTGCATTTCAATCCAGCGAATGTCTGCCTGTATTTGGTCTTGTTTCTGTGGACCTGGTCGATTCCTTAGGGTCTTATGAAATAAACGGTGATTCTATTCTTTGTCAGCAGGAAGACGGATCCTTTTCAGTAAATACCACTTCAGAAAATATTGCCTGGTATTCCGGTTCCACTTTATTAGGAAACATTCCTTCAATCAGCATACCATTTAACATTTTGAATGGCAATCCAATCATATCCGTGCAAATTTCAAATCAATGTTATTCGATTACTATTTCGGATAGTGTATCCATTATTCCTACCACTCATATTGAACTTGTGACCGACAGCATTACACTTTGTTATTATGACACAGCCTTTGCTGAGCTGATCACATCCAACATAGATTCAATTACCTGGAACTCGAATCTGGGAACAGTTTCCAATGACATTCTGCATCTTCACGGTGCAAATGATTACGGATTGATTTCTGTTTCCGGGCAAGATCCATTTGGCTGCTCAACCGATATTGCCCAACTGATTGTCATTACTTCAAATTTTACAACTTCCATTGATTTGGACTTTACGAACTACTGCATCGGGGATTCCGGAACTATTTCCGTCACTACCAACGCAGACAGCATTCTTTGGACAACTCCGATTGGTGTTTTTGATACAACTTCATTTTCCTTTACTGTTGATTCTATTCATTCGGGAATATATACAATAGATTATTGGGATGCAATTGGCTGCCACTACCGGGATTCGGTATTTATCCCAATGTACCAGTTCCCAAACCTGGATATTCTTCCTGATTCGATCTTTTGCCTGAATGATGTCTATACCTTTTACTTCCCGAATGACACAAATACCTATCAATGGACAAGCGGTTTAAACAATCCGAACATCCCTATTTTGTTTGATCAGGAATTAATTCTTACAGCTACCAGTCCCCATGGGTGTGTTGCATACGACACTTTAGTTGTCCATACCGTCAATTGTGATGACGCATTACCCAATATTATCACCCCGAACGGTGATGGGATCAATGATTATTTCATCATAGACGACGCTTATTCACAGCATGCAAATCAATTACTGATCTTTAATCGCTGGGGGAACCAGATATTTGCAGCAAGTCCCTATCGAAACGAATGGAATGGGCAGGGTATTTCCGACGGAGTTTATTTTTACCTCTATTATCCGGAAGGATTAAAGAACCCATCAAATTACAAACAAGGGTTTTTACATATTCTTGGTCAATAAAGCGGATGATGGGTTTTATTAATATCTGAGCTCTAGCAAACTTTTTCAGAACTTGTGTCGTCTACTTCCATGAACGGACTTTCTCTGGTAATTGGTCTGCATTTAAACAAGGATGAACGGATTCGTTAAGTTTCCATTCCATTCTTGGTTTGCAGGGATTATAGCTTTACCTTAGAAATCATTATCTGACACCCAATGATGAAGCTACTTGTGAGTATAATCTGCTGTACACTGTTTCTCTCCCATTCAAGGGGACAAACCTGGGGTGCCAGCACCTTCAGCCAAACAACAAATGAAGCAGCTGACATTGAGCTCAATAATTTAAACGAATCTTATGTAGCCGGTTATTTCTCAGGACAAACCTCATTTAGTCCGACAAGTTCTTTTTCAGGTACACAGGGAAATACGGATGCCTACATTGCCAAATACTCTCCTTCAGGAGCGGTAATCTGGATAAAACAATTCGGGGGTTTAGCGTCCGACCGGGCAATTGACCTGGCTGTAGGACCTGATCAAAATATTGTCGTTACCGGCCAGTTCTTCGGAAGCGTTACTTCGGTAGTACCACACTCGTTTCAAATTCAAACTCAAAAGATATCTTTATTGTAAAACTGGATCCTGCAGGAAATGTACTTTGGGCCAGAAAAGAAGGCGGAAGTTCACCGGACAATGCCTACAAACTTACAATTGACAATTTAAACAACATCCTGTTAACCGGTGAATATCAAGGCGCTGCAACCATAGGACTCAACACATTCACAAGTGCCAATGGTTCATTTGATTTGTTTATTTCAAAGTATAATTCAGGAGGAACTCCGGTTTGGTCATTAAGCGGTTACGCAGATTTGGATGACCGTGGACTTTCGGTTGCAACAGATGCACAAAATAACATTTTCTTTACCGGGCAATTTTCAGACACCCTGAATTTTGCTTCCAACACGTACAATAATAATGGAATGAACGTCGGGTTCCTTTGCAAATTGAATCCGGCGGGGCAAGTCCAGTTTTTCCACCTGATGAAAGCCGGTTATACTTTACCTTATGATGTTGAAGTTAATTTAAATAATGAACCAATCGTTGCCGGAGACTTTTTGGGAAACATGCTTTATTATGACCAGAACGGCAGTAATTCTATCCAAAACCCTTATGAGAAACAGATTTTTGTTTTAAAGACAAGTAATACCGGCCAGTATGTCTGGAGTCATACTTTAGGTTCGGCAAACGAGCTTTCCGCAAAAGTACTTTCTATCGACCCAAGCAACAACATCTTTGTAAGCGGTTATTTCAAATGTGATTTATCTCAAATCCAGGACAGTACGGAAACACTGTTCAATTCCATCGGATTTAAAGATCCTTATCTTTTAAAAGTATCCAATAGCGGTTCGCGTGTTTACATCAAACAATTCGGAAGTAAACTGGATGATGAAGGAAAGGGTGTGGCGGTCAAACTAGCAGATAAGCCGGTGCTATGCGGAAGTTATACGGCAGATTTGAACTTTATTCCCGGTACTGCGACATTAGGAAACGACAACTTTACTTTCAACCCGTTTTTCGGAATGGAACCGTATCATGTTTTTTTGGCGGGCGATCAGAGCCGGAATTCCTTCCTGACAAACCATGTAAATGCGACTTACGGAAATTATAATTATTACACCGTACCAGGCGCAGATTCACTGGCCGGATATATCCATGCAGAAGAGGCTGCCCAATATGTCACTGTTATTGGAGATACGGTCCATTTTTGTACCAGTGCAAATTTATTCTATCAGACGCTTACCTTCCCTCATTTCGGGCCCAGTTATACAAGTACCTGGTATGATGGCAGCCAGAATCCGGTGAATACCATTACAGCGACGGGAACTTATTGGGTACAGCACGAGCGCGATGACGAGTGTTACATGGACATGGATTCTATTTACGCTATCCAGGAGCCGATCCCAAGTCTCCCGCTTTTAACAGATGATCATGGTGTGAATGTAAATCAACCCGGTCCACAATACAATGATTATCATTTCTGTTTCCCCGAAGGTGCAATTATTAATTATACAAACCTGGATCCGGGTTCTACAGTTACAACCGTTGGAAATGTGGTAACTTTCAATGGCCCCGGTCCACATACATTAAACCAGGAATACCAGTATTTCGTCCAGGTAACCAACCAATACTGCATAAATATCGGGAACTTTACTTTTACTCATGACGAGGCAGAACCTCATGACAGTATTTCTCTTTCCATTGCAATGAACACGACCTGTCCGACGGGTGATTCTATCGTAATTTGTCAAAACACCCCGGTAGAATTCCATGGAATCGATTTAATCATTAATCCGAATTCAAATTTCTATCCATCCGTTTATCCTCCGATAGATACGGTAATTTGGACCATTGATGGTACTCCGCACATAAACTATGATACGGCATCCACCGTTTTCAATACTTCAACAAGCGGATGGCATACCGTAACGATCCAGGTGATCAAAGGCTATGACAATTTATGCGGATTGGATACCACCATTTATACTGCGACCAAATTATTTTATATCCAGGTCAATCCCAATCCTACCTGGGGAACAACCATTACGGGAGGAAATCTCCTTTGTCCGAATCAATCGACCTATTTAGTCGCATCCAATCCGCATCCCAGCCTCCAATGGTCGGGTTCCAACATTCTATGGAATAACGGAGTAGACAGTATTGAGGTCAATGCTCCGGGTTGGTATAATTATACCGGTATTCTTATGGATTCATTAACAGGATGCAGTTCGTATATCGTATTCAATCATTACGTGGGTGTAAAAGTCGCACCGGATATTACCTCGCAGCCGGGCGATGCTGTCATCTGTCCCTTTGATTCGCTCTTAATGTCGGTACCGAATACTTTTACCGCCTACATGTGGTTCGGACCTAACGGCGACACCTTATCGACGACTTCACAATGTTACACAGATCAAATTGGAAATTACGTTTGTAATGTTACCGACGCAGAAGGCTGTGTTCTGACAACTCCTCCCTTCGAGGTATTTGAATACTCCACTCCTTCTCTATCCGTTCTTCCAGGTACAACTATTTGTTCGAATGAATTGGTCGATATACAAATCAGTTATTCCGGAAATGCTACATTCCAGTGGAATAACGGTTCTACAAGCGACCACATTTCAACCAATGTACCAGGGATTTATGTGGTGCAGATCACACAATGCGGAATTACTGTGACTGATAGCGTTGAGATTATTAACGGATCATTTACCGCTACTATTTCCGTGAGCGATTCCATCCTGTGCTTCGGGGATACTGCCGTATTTACCGGATCTTATCCCAATGGAAGTTACGAATGGTCGAATGGTGAAACAACAGGAAATAGCTATCCGACAGTTACAGATGGAACGTATTCTGCCCTTGTAACAAACGCAATTGGCTGTACCGCACAAACCAACAGTATTACAATTACCAATGTTCCGGGAAGTACACCACCAAGTGTTCCGTCACAAATCATTTGTCCTGGCGACAACGTCACACTGACGAATTCCAATACAATTGTGTGGTATACATTAGACACAACAACTCTTTTCACGGGAACAACGGTGAACCTTACCAATGTGCAACAAGACACCAGTTTTCTGATCTCTCACACCGCACCGAACAGCACTTGCGGAATGAGTTATTCATTGGTTTCAGTAACACTTGCTGTTCCTCCGGGACCGACAAGTATTATCGGCGATTCAAATCTATGTATCAATGAAGACGGTGTTTTTTATGTCAATACGACCGAAAATGTGGAATGGTTCTCAAACGGGGCTTCTTTAGGATCCGCCAACCCTATTACGATTCCTTTTGCGACCCTGAATGCGCACAACGTTTTCTCCGTTGAGTTTTCGAATGCTTGTTTCAGTGTAGTACAATCCGACAGTGTGAACATCATAAGTCCTGCACCCTTGCAGCTTGCTGATGACACCCTGAACATTTGTTTCTTTGACTCCGAAACCGCCTTCCTCACAAATAACAATTTGAGTTCCGTTACATGGACCGGAAGTTTCGGAACGATAGCAGATGACGAATTAACCGTATACGGAAATACTTCATATAGTCCAATCACTGTAAGCGCAGTAGATGAATTTGGTTGCCAGACACAAACTGCAATCCTGATCATAAACACATCCACTTATAATCTTACACCCAGTATAAATTTCCCGAATTACTGTCCGGGAACAAGTGGGAACATTTCAGTGGCTTCAACATCGGATAGTATTCGCTGGATCACTCCATTCGGAAATTCGACCGACAATCCGATTTCGTTTACATTGAGTCAGCAAAACTCCGGGAATTTCTATCTGCAAACCTGGGATGATATGGGTTGTGTTTATATGGACACGGTATTTATTCCCTTATCCCCCGTTCCGAGCCTGAATATTTTGCCCGATACCGTTTTCTGTGCGAATGACATTTACACCTTCTATTTCCCCAATGATGCCAATACGTATTACTGGACAACTTACGGGAACAACACCAATATCCCGATCACATTCGACCAGGAACTGATACTGAACGTGGTGACACCTGATGGTTGTACCGGTTCTGATACCTTAATTGTTCATGCTGTGGACTGCGATGATGAACTTCCGAATATCATTACTCCGAACGGAGATGGAATCAACGATTATTTCATTATAGATGATGCATATTCTCAACTAGGGAACACGATCATCATCATCAATCGCTGGGGGAATAAGATGTTTGAAGCGAGTCCTTACCTGAATAACTGGGATGGAAGCGGTGCTTCAGATGGGGTTTATTTCTATGTCTACTATCCGAAGGGAATAAAAGATCCTAGCTATGTGAAGCATGGTTTCGTTCATGTTTACGGAAAGGACTAAGAAATGGCGATCGCGTTAAAAAGCATACGGAAAATTACGGTGAACGAAGAAGTTTTCCTGTGGAAGATCCGAAAGAAAATTTCTCATGATGAAGCACACAATGATCAGTATCCCATTCCGGTCCAACATATTTCAGGAGGACAGGCTCTTCGTTGTTGTCGGATTTACAAGGGTATATGGAGGCTATTACAATGAATCACCGGAAAGTGTTACTCCCAAAATGATCAGGCCTCTTATTGAAAAATCAATTCAATTGGGCTGGAAATACAAGGAACCGGGAAATGCAATTAGCTTATTAAATGGTACTTTAGAAAAAGATAGCAAAACGGCTAAATGGAGTGCTGGTAATTTTATAGTTCCTGAATAGAATTCGAGAATTCGCGTTTTAACGAACCTTCCCAACAACAGAGTCTGTCGTACTTTCCTTCTTCATTCGCTTAACAACCAGCAAACAAATAATCCCGATGCAAAGCCAAAGAAGGTCAATTGAAAAAATGCCGTATTCTCCATTGTTCCAGGTTCTCCACAACCAATTCCCTGAACTGAATCCGTTTACCAACGGAATGAGTACGCTCAGAATTCCCCCTGTGAGCAAACACCATTTATTGGTGAATGCTTTATTCTTTTTCAATATGAGCAATATACTCAGGACAAGCCAGCCCAGGAAGAAAGTGTAATTCAGAATAGATTCCCTGGCTCCGGAAAGCGATTCGGGAAGTAATTTAGAAACAATAAAACTTGCAGCAGTAATCGGCAACATGGATAAGCAAAGAGCCAAATAGATTGATCAGACCCCTTCGTTATACTTTCTTTTTTTCTCCGTGATGTTTTTCTTGTTCCTTGCCTCCATCCAAATCAAAACACCCGATATAATTACAAAACAAGTAAGAAAAGCCATCAAGAAATAAACTGTTTTCAAAAAATAAGTACTCAAAGTTCCAATCTCTCCAAATTGCGCATAATGCAAACGTCTTACTGAAGACCAAATATCATCGTAGTATCCCATTTCTCCCGGCTTGTGAACCTGTGTCACTTTCCCTGTTTCGGCACTAAAAAGGATTGATCCTTGACCTAAAAAGCGCTCTTTAATATGTTCCGAACCGCTGACTTCAACACTCATCGTTTTGCTGCCATAGAATTTCAAATGAAGCCGGTCGACTTTAAAATCCGTCCATTTTTTGCTTGTTTCCGAAACCATTTTATTGTAATCGACCAAATAGGCTTGTTTAGCCCCCAGTGTGTCCGCTTTTGATTCACGGATTACATCATCGTACATCTTTTCAGTATCTCCATTGTAGATCCACAAGGCATTGGAGCCTGCCACAATAATTCCCAGTCCGAACATGGAACCCGTCAGCGCATACAAAAACTGAAAAGGAAGTCCGATAACCCCAAGAGCGGTATGTGCATCGGTCCAAACCGTTTTTAATTTCTGCTTCGGGCGGAACACAAAAAAGTTTGATTTGATCTTCTTCCAGTGGACGAGAATCCCAGTGACAATTGCCAGGAAGAAAAACAAAGCTACGAAACCTGAAATATAATAACCAATCCGATCCAGCTGGTAATAGAAATGCAGTAAATACAGCAACTCACCGAGACTGAAAGAGCTGTCATGATTCTTTAAAACATACTCTTTCGGATTTACTTCAAACTCATAAGCAATCTTCCCTAAGGAATCCGTTTTCGGATCATCCGAAGCGGAAATATAAACCGATTGTTCCTCTGATGTTCCTTCGGAATATACATAGATATTTCTTCCGTAAAGTGAAGGAACGTGCTGTTCGACAGAATCCATGATCCGGCTGTAATCTATCTTCCCTGATTTACTTGTTACTACGCTGACTTGTTCGAATTTACCTGTTTCCCATTCACCTATTTCTTGTCGGAACAAGGTAAAGGCCCCACCGAAAAAGATGATGAAAAGTCCGACAGTGATCGTAATTCCACTAACGGTATGCAGATGAAAGAATACGTTGTAATTTCTGTTGTTCATGACCAAGATGAGCAATTAATTTCTTCCGAAATGAATGAGTATGTAAAGGGCTGCTAAAATAAGCAGGTAATAGAGCCAGCATTTCCAGCCGTTTTCGAACAGGAAGGGCACAATCATCAAAGTGATCCAAACAGGGAAAAGTCCGTAAACAGAGGTTACTACAGCTGTTTTGTAATCCGGAAGCCAGAAAGCCAATGCAGCGAATAGAAACGATGAAATCAATAAACTTCCCAGGATTGCTGCTGTCACTTTCGCGAAGCGCTGCCAACCTGATGAAAGGTATTTTTTATTTGCCGGCATGTGAATGATTTTTTATTTGTTCTTTGGTTATCAGCGGCCTTAACAGAACAGTCAAACCGGCTACCAGCATGAGACAGGTCAAATCAAAGAATAAACCTCCGGCAAAGCCGAATAGCAGCATGAAAGCTACTAAGGAAATCCCGAGTAAAAATCCTCCCAGGGCAGATGAAAACTTCTTCTGTTTGCGGACCTGCTGTTCCCAGTTCAATAAGATATAAGTTGTTTTAGCCGAATTGGTATAGAGCAAATAAAAGCCCAGTAATTTCAATAAGAATAAACCAAAAACCATTTTTATCTGCTTTGCGGGTAGATTCCCGATTTTCCGGCAAAATTAGTTTTTTGGTGAGCGAGGTTCAATACCTGAATTGAGGTATAGATTTTCGAATCATTACTTATACAGGGTACTTTCGAATTATTTGTTATACCCTTTTGGGAAGAAGGCGGGTTTAAAAATATGTAGGGGTGGAAAATTTTCCACCCCTACATATTTAATCTATTTCTTCATAATCCACATCCTGAACATCGCCTTTTGGATTTGATTTCGAGACGGAAACCTTTCCGAAATTCTTCAGTTTTTCGTTCCGTTCCTTTACAAATTCCTTTTCACGAGCCAGATCAACGCGTTCCTGGTCCAGGTTGCGTTTGGCAATCATCACACGACCCAAAAACCGGAGCAACACCATTGCTCCGACCAGGATCAATATTGTTTTGAACAAACCTGATATGCTTGCTTCAACTATTTCAGGATTTAATAATCTGCTCATTCAAACCTATTACTATTCATATTTAACGCCTGCTATTGATGCTTGACGACTGCGCTAACGCTTGTCTGTATCGAATCGAAAACAGTGCTTTCTCTTACTTAGACAAATGCATGTTTCTTTCCGAATAGATCTTCGTAAAGAAAGGGTCTTTTAAATTCTTGATGAAACGGATCGCTTCACCTGTAGATTTCATTTCAGGACCTAATTCTTTCTTCACATCCGGGAATTTCTCGTACGAGAACACCGGAATTTTAATAGCGTATCCTTCTCTTTTCGGATTGAATGTGAAATCCTTCACCTTCTTTTCACCCAGCATGACTTTCGTTGCATAGTTCACATACGGTTCGTCATAAGCTTTCGCAATGAACGGAACTGTACGGGAAGCACGCGGATTCGCTTCGATTACATATACTTTATCGTCTTTGATGGCAAACTGAATATTGATCAATCCAACCGTTCTCAATTCGACTGCAATTTTTCTTGTAATGTCTTCGATCTGCTGCATCACAAAGTCTCCCAGGTTATAAGGAGGAAGAACAGCGTAAGAATCACCGGAGTGAATTCCAGCAGGTTCAATATGCTGCATTACACCGATGATGTATACATCTTCTCCGTCACAAATTGCATCTGCTTCCGCTTCAATTGCTCCACCCAGGAAATGATCCAATAAGATCTGGTTGTTCCCCATTTCATTGATAATATCAACTACGTGGTGTTCCAATTCTTCTTTGTTGATGACAATCTTCATTTTTTGTCCGCCAAGTACATAGGAAGGTCGAACCAATAAAGGAAAACCCAGGTCCTTCGACAATTCAATTGCTTGTTCGGCACTTTCCACTACTCCGTATTTCGGGAAAGGAATGTTATTCTTTTCCAAAAGCTTGGAGAATCTTCCGCGGTCTTCTGCCAAATCCAAGGCATCAAAGCTTGTTCCAAGGATCTTAATCCCGTAACGCTCCAATTTCTCAGCCAGTTTCAAAGCCGTTTGCCCACCCAGCTGAACGATTACACCTTCCGGTTTTTCGTGCTGGATAATGTCATAGATATGTTCCCAGAAAACAGGCTCAAAGTATAATTTATCAGCTGTATCGAAATCGGTAGAAACCGTTTCCGGGTTACAGTTGATCATGATCGTTTCGTAACCGCATTCCTTTGCAGCCAAAACTCCGTGTACGCAGGAATAATCGAATTCGATTCCCTGACCGATACGATTCGGTCCGGAACCTAAAACAACTACCTTTTTCTTGTCGCTTGCTATACTCTCATTCTCATCTTCAAATGTAGAATAGTAATACGGTGTTTTTGCATCAAATTCTGCCGCACAGGTATCAACCAATTTGAACACGCGTTTGATACCCATTTCAGTACGCTTATTGTGCACTTCCGACTCCAGGCAACGCAGCAAATGTGCTACCTGACGGTCTGCGTATCCTTTTTGTTTCGCTTCGAACATCAATTCTTTCGGGATATTTCCCAAATGGAATTTCTCGATGCGGCGCTCTAATTTGATCAGATCCTCAATTTGTTTCAGGAACCAGGTATCTATTTTCGTTTTTTCGAAGATCGTTTTGAAAGGAATTCCCAATTTGATTGCATCGTAAACATGGAACAAGCGGTTCCAGCTAGGATTTTCAAGAGAATGTAAAATGTCATCCTGGCTGGTGAGCTCTTTACCATCAGCTCCTAATCCATTTCGATTGATCTCCAATGACTGACAAGCTTTTTGTAATGCTTCCTGGAACGAACGTCCGATTCCCATTACCTCACCTACCGATTTCATTTGCAGTCCAAGTCGGCGATCTGTTCCCGGGAATTTATTAAAGTTCCAGCGTGGTATTTTCACGATCACGTAATCCAGTGTCGGCTCGAATAAAGCTGAAGTTGTTTTGGTGATCTGATTGCTCAATTCATTTAAGTGGTAACCGATTGCCAGTTTCGAAGCAATTTTAGCGATAGGATAACCGGTTGCTTTCGATGCCAAAGCCGATGAACGGGATACACGCGGATTGATCTCAATTGCGATAATATCTTCATTTTCATCCGGTGAAACTGCGAATTGTACGTTACAGCCTCCTGCAAAGTTTCCGATCGAACGCATCATCAGGATAGCCATATCCCGCATGCGTTGGAAAGTTGTATCCGAAAGTGTCATAGCAGGAGCGACCGTAATGGAATCTCCCGTATGAATTCCCATCGGGTCAAAGTTCTCAATCGAACAGATAATCACCACGTTGTCGTTTGCATCCCGCAATAGCTCCAATTCGTATTCTTTCCAGCCCAAAAGTGCCTTATCAATCATTACCTCGTGGATCGGAGACAATTGAAGACCGCGTTCCAGCAATC
>CAMPIU010000028.1 GCA_946886545.1 uncultured Flavobacteriales bacterium
TTTTTATACGGCTAACACCGTTATTTACACTGTTTTTGTGGTCGGCAGCGTAAGTTGTGTTTAAGAGAATGATTCAAAATTTTGTGGGGGCCGTATCTATTGTCATCATAAAACTCCAATGCATGATAAATTAAGTTTTGATGATTGGCACAGGTTCCGGTTGTGGGTGAAATGGAACCCGGATTCATTTCCGGTTTGGTGTTGAACACCTTGTAATAATAATACCCGTCGTTTTGATAGTTTATAGCTACATGCTCCCCATTCGGGGCCAAAGAAATCATAAACAGGTTATTCAAACCGGCTGTAAGCGGGATTTGAATTCCCAGGGTATCCCAGATTCCGGTTCCCCAATCTTTTCTGAAAACATAGGAATTTCCGATCGTGCCATCTCCTGCTGCAGTAAAATTGGAAAGTACAAAGGAATAGCTTGCATTTTGAGTAGTAGCGAATCGAACCGTGTCGATATTGAAATACAAAGATGGATCCGTAACACTGTTTAGTTGAATATTTGTTCCTGTGAAGGCTTTTTCATAGGTTTTCTGATCGGCATAATTCCGCATGTAGATAGTCGGATCGTTTTGCCCGTTTCCTGCCATGAAAAAGTTTCCTGCTACGAAATTGTTCCCCAGATCATTCTTCAGTCTACCATCATTGGATCCTGCAGAATTGTAGTAAGTCAATGAGTATGGATTACTTAATGGTGCTATAGCCAGGCGGTTATTCCCTGCTCCGGAGATACCATAGAATATGGAAGTTGAAGAAAAGTAAATAAGAAAGTTACCTGCTCCGCTAAATCCGGGATCAAGCAGCGAGTTCACTCCGAATTCAGCGTTCCAAACATTCAGAACGGTGTTGAAGGTGCAAATATTGGTGTTTGTATTATCCACATACATTACTATTAGTTTTCCGGATGATTCATCACCTTTAAAAACCCAGTTTCCCAATCCACCGCTTGCTACCAGTGAATTGTAGGAAACAATCGTGTTGGTAACAAAATCAAATTTGTGCATGAACAAACCACCACCGCCAGCTGTTACCAGGTATGCTTTGTCATTTATAACCTGACCATCAATCCGGTTAAAACCTGAAATATAAGTGCTTTGAGCTGTCACCCATTTCCAGGTCCCAACTTCCGGGTTGTACATGGTAACCCGAACGTAGCCGCTGAGAGAATCACTAAAATGATATAATTTTCCCTGATATAAGATCGATTTGACTTGTCCACCGGATAAAAAGGGATCGGCAGGCATGTCGGATGACCAATCGGTTGTTTGCCCTTCTGCGTTCGAAACACTTAGAAGAAGAGCAAATAAAAACAATAATTTTTTCATGATTACAGAATTAAATAGTGATAGAAAAACTCATTGCTCCGCCATGGTGCAATGAGTTTTATACTTCGTTTATTGGGACAGCTTAAAATTTAACTACCCGTTTTGTGATTTTAATGTCGTTCATTTTCAGTTCTACCAAATACACCCCGGCATTCAGGTTGCTTAGATCAAGAACCGTATTTGTCTGACTGCTTTGACTTGTTTGCATCTCTTGTCCGGATAAAGAGAAAATGGTGTAAGTAAGCTGTTCATTACCTTCTTGAACAAAAGTCAGTTTATCTGAAGTTGGATTCGGATACATGTTAATTGTATTCAAATAATTTTCGCCCACACTGTTGGAAGATACTCCGTCAACTCCTTCTCCTGTTGCAAACTGGCCTCTTTCACGATTCGATCTTACAGTATTGAAATCCTGTGCTTTTTCTGCCGAACAAGGTGTTGTTAATTCAAATTCAACCATGTAATCCAATCCCGGTGTTGCATAATCTACCGGATCAGTAAAACTCAGTGTGGTGTTTGAAACAGTTCCGGCTTCTTCCCAACCGGCAGCAGTCGTAAATCTCCAAACAATATAATCAGTAAATGTTGTTCCCTCATAAGCATTCCAGTTAACTTGTACGGAATTGCTTCCCAAATCCAACAAATCCATATGAATGGTCCGGTGTGCAACACTTAAAGGACTTTCTTCTCCACAAATATTCACCGCACTGATCTTATAGCTCCATGAACGTTCCGCCGGGGATGCAATTACATCATTGAAAAGAGAAATATTCCCTGACATAACCGTATCAATTAAAATGTATTCACCCTGAGTAGAAGTTTCGCGGTAAATGTTGTAGTGATCAATTCCAATCGTCTGAATTTTTTCCCAAACAACCAGGTTTGTTGTTGTAACACTATCGACGGTAATTACACAAATATCTTGTCTCAGTGGTTTCACCACAGGAATATTCCATCCTTTGATCGCGATACAACCTGAATTGGCTACAGTTGCCGTACAAACGTAGTTAGCAGGGGGAACATTTAACAAATCTTCCGTTGTTGCCCCGTTTGACCAGTTAATTGATTGGATCGGATCTAAAGTCCATGAATTAACATCGACTAAAATTTTTCCATCGGTTCCTCCACAACTTGCCGGGATTACAGAACCACTTATGTCGGCAGAGTTAGCTTCACTCAAGTAAACCGGCTTAACAGCCATGCAGTTGTTTGCATCTTTTACGGTTGCAGAGTAAACACCAAACGACAGATTGGAATTAATATCACCGTTTGTACCGTTTGACCAGGTTGTGGTATAAGGAGGAATACCTCCGTATTGACCCCAAACTTCTATTTCTCCATCGGCTGCTCCGCATGTTGGCTCTGAATTTACTCCTGCATCAAAGGTGATTTTTTCAGGTTGTGTAACCGTAATTGCTTTTGAAATCATACAATTGTTTGCATCTGTTGCATAAACTGTATATGTTCCGGCAGTTAAACCGGAAACAGCTGTTCCGGTATGTCCGGATGACCAAACATAGCTTACTGGTGTTGTTAAACCTGTTTGAGAAATCGTGATTCCACCGTTTGCCTGGCTGTAGCAAACTACATCAGTTACTGTTTCATTGATCGAAACTCCGGCCGGATCTATTGAAAATGCTGCCGTAGTAGAACAATTATTGGTGTCCACGAAGTAGTACATGTATTGACCGGCAGGTAAATTTGAAATACCGGAAGTGCCGGTAGCTCCCGTGGACCAGCTTTGAGTTAATACAGGTGCTCCTCCTGAAACAAGCGCATTGGCAGTTCCGGTAGCGGTACCGCAAGTAGTATTTGTTGTATTGACTGTAACTGTCGGTGAAACAAAAATGCTGATCGTTAAGTATTCATAAGCTCCACAAACACCATCTGCAGTATAATAGTAATTGATATTTGCATAACCATCGGAAGTATATCCTTCCTCGATTGCATTAAATTCTGCATTTTCGTAAGGACTTCCGTCGTTGTCAAATTCTCCGCCTGCCGGGCTGACAAATTGGTTCAAATCAACTGTTCCTTCACTTGTACAGATTTGAGGGTTATTTACAAGCGTAATGGTTGGAGTTTCTCCGACAGTAATAGTCGGAAGAGTAATGAATACAGTATCGGTTCCGTCTGTAACCTCTAATGTAATGACGGATGTTCCGGAAATCGTTGTTCCTGAAGAGGAAGAAAGATAAGTATTCAATGTTCCGCTGGAACTGGTAATTCCGGCATATAATGACGCATTCGGAAATACCGTCTGGTTGGAAGAGCTTATCCCAACAATCGTGATGAGATCTCCATCAATATCTGTAATTTCGAAAGATTGAAAAAGTTGAATGTCACTACTATAGTTAGAACAAAGCGTTTGATTGACAAATGTTTGAGACAAATTTAAAGCCGGAGGAGTGTTTACTGCAAAAGAAGTAAAACAAAGTAGCATCATGGTAGCGATAGATAATACTCTCATAAGTAGCGTTTTAATTTATGAAAGCTAAAATTAATTAAACTATTGCAATAGAACATATTGCAATAAGTAATTTCCAACTTAGAGTGTGTGGCTTACAAAATACAGGCAGTTTTATGCAAATAAGGCCTTTAAAACTTCGTCAATTCTGCCGCAGGGAATCAATTCGATCTTGAAATTGGCTTGTTCGATTCCCTTATTATGTTTAGAAATAATAATTTTTTCAAAACCCAGTTTTTCGGCTTCACGGATCCGCTGATCAATGCGGTTAACCGGTCTGATTTCTCCCGATAAACCTACCTCGGCAGAACAGCAGATAGACCGGTCAATAGCGATGTCGGCATTACTTGACAAAACTGCTGCTACAACTGCCAGGTCAATAGCGGGGTCATCCACGCGGATTCCTCCTGCGATATTCAGAAAAACATCTTTCGCTCCCAATTTAAAACCGCAGCGTTTTTCCATTACAGCCAGTAGCATGTTTAATCTGCGCAGATCAAAACCGGTGGAGGAGCGCTGTGGCGTTCCATAAGCAGCTGTGCTAACCAGGGCCTGAACTTCGATAAGCAAAGGTCTTAATCCTTCGAGTGTTGCTGCAATGGCTACACCGCTTAAACCATTGTCACCGGAGGAAATTAAAATCTCGGAAGGGTTCTCAACTGTTCTTAACCCGGATCCGTTCATTTCGTATATTCCCAGTTCGTTGGTACTTCCGAAACGGTTCTTTATTCCCCTTAGTAAACGGTAAACATGGTGCTGATCTCCTTCAAATTGTAATACTGCATCCACCATGTGCTCCAGAACTTTCGGTCCTGCAAGTGATCCTTCTTTGGTAATATGTCCGATCAGGAAAACCGGAACTTCTGTCATTTTTGCGTAGCGTAAAAGTTGTGCCGTACATTCCCGGATTTGGGAAATGCTGCCCGGTGCGCTTTCAATTTGGGAACTGAAAAGGGTCTGGATGGAATCGACGATCAATAATTCGGGACTTGTTTCTTCTGCTTGCTTGAAGATATTTTGAATATTCGTTTCTGTAAGAATAAAACAGGAATCGTTTTTCTGGCCAATGCGTTCTGCACGCATTTTTATTTGTTGTTCACTTTCTTCCCCGGAAACATAAAGTACGCGCAAGGATGTTTGTACGGCCAACTGAAGGAGCAGAGTGGATTTTCCAATACCGGGTTCACCTCCAAAAAGAATTAAGGATCCCGGAACCAATCCATCACCTAATACACGGTTGATTTCACTATCCGGTAAAATAATTCTGCGCTGACCATTGGAAACAATTTCCTGGAGTACTTGTGCTTTGGCAGTTCTTCCCGATGAGGTAGAAAAAGCAATAACTTGGGGCAATTGTTTTTCAACCAGCTCTTCCACAAAGGTGTTCCACTCGTTACAAGAAGGACATTTCCCTAACCATTTCGGAGTTTCATAACCGCAATTTTGACAGAAGAAAGCTGATTTTACCTTAGCCATTAGTGAATTTTGATTCGAAGGTAAAAAGAAAATTCTATGTTTTTGATGTAACTATTCGTGATTAAGGAATAAACCACATAGAAAATGGGTTAAAGATGTTCTTCTTAGTTTTTACAAATTATAAAACTATGTGACCATAGGAGAATCCTATGGTTCAGCTGATGATCTTCCGCGTAAAGAAACACAAATAATGCTGTGTACTTGTTATTTAACCAAATAGAAAAAACAGGAGTTTAGGAAAACAAAAAACCCCGACGATTAATGTCAGGGTTCCTTTATTCCTTTTATCAATTTATTTAACTACGAAGCTCTTCTGTGAGGTTCCGTCGTTGCTTGTTAATCTGATAAAGTACATTCCTTTTGCTAAAGTGCTTGCCGGAATTGTAATCGCATTTAAGTCGGACTGGATTGTTTGAATAATCTGCCCTGTTGCGTTTGTAATATCAATAATTTTTAATCCGCCGGAAGCCACTTCAATTGTTAAGTTCTCACTGGTCGGATTCGGATATACTTTCCAGGAACTGTCATATTCCTTCAAACCTGCTGATGATCCATTGATGCAGAAATTATCGGTATGTGTAGTTCCGAAGTTTGCATTCGCTGCTGTAAGCTCAGCTAAAACAACGTTGTTTTGGTCTTTAATAGTGTAAAAACCGTTCGGACAACCAGTGGAAGTCATTCCGTCACCGAAAGCATCCGTAATCGTGAATTTGTAGCAGCCATTGCTTAAACAAAATGAAGCGTTTGCAGTGGATCCGCCTGATGTTTGCGTGTACGGCCCGCCTTCGTAAAGTGTTGTTGTCCCTGCATTATCCTCAAGCACCCAACTGATTTCATCACCGTAACAATCCATTGATAAGGCAAGATTAATCTGGTTACCATTGGTTACCGTAGTGAATGTAGAAACAATTGTATCGTTTAGATCATTTTCATCTGCGCCTGCATTCGGATTAGAAACAATTGCTTTAAATGAATGGTTTCCAGCTGCTAATGTTGCAGTTGGAAGAGAAACAATACTTGATTGGTATTGATTTAAAGAACCTGACCAATTATACGTTGAACTTGTCGAACCGTCATAACCGTAATGAATGATTGCAGAAGTCAATACTGAAGTTCCTGAATTGACAATGGTTACTTGTGGAGTTACTGTTCCCGTACAAATTGTACCGGAAACACCTTGTGGATTGGACATTGCCGCATCCAATGCAGCAGTTGGTCCGGATGGATTGAAGCCATCTACTACCGTTGCCCCTGCGTTATTCGGATCCAGCCATGTTTTTAAATGGTTGGTGCTGTTGCTTCCAGAAGGGTTCCATGAATTTGCCAAACGGCCATAATAATCAGGAGAATTTAAGTTGGAGCAAGAAGCTCCACCTCCCCACAACTGGCCGATAATGCGGTGATTTTGATCAAATAGGGGAGATCCGGAAGAACCTCCTTCTGTTGTCGTATTTCTATCCCACTGTACAGTCCATGTTGAATTTGCTTCTGAAGAACCCATTCCTTGTGAAACAACCAAGGGATCATCATCAAAGGAAATCTTTTTAATATCTCCATCCGGGTGGTGAATGGAAACAGCAGAAGTTGGAATCGAACCTGTATTGTCCCAACCGGAAAAATAAGGGTTATAAGAAAGGGGAACCGTATTGTTAACCAATCCACCGGTGATTTCAACTAAACAGAAATCCGAAGGTGTTCTTCTGGCTCTTAAGACAGCACCAGACAAGGAAACAAAAGTTGGTGAACCTCCCGGATTTGTACATCCGGCAGCCTGCCAGTTGAAACGGAAAATCCAGCTTGTAGGAGTACTGTAACAATGATTTGCTGTCAACACGTATGGCTTACCATCATTCATTGTGTTGTTGATCAGAGAACCGGAACAGAAACCGTTACTTCCCGAAACAAGCATAACAGCCCCGTTGCGCTGGTCTACCCAAGGCGCACCGTCAGTACAGTTCACGTTCATATTACAATTACCTGAAGTACCGAAAGCCTTTTCCTGGAATTCATCTGCCGTGCGGTAACCATGAGTCACAGTATTGACATTTAATGAAGCAATTTGCGCCATATTTCTTGCTGGAATATAATATTCTACAATAGCGGTATTTCCCGGAACTAATTCTGTTCCCAAGACTCCTTCATAGAGATGGTATGCAGAGAATTTTCCGAGAATAAAAGATTTATCAGGATTGTAAACGTATAGTTCATTTCCTTCGGGAATAACAACCTGATCCAATGTTAAATTTACTGTGAGCGCATTCTGACATGTAATTGCCAATTGCCAGATTCTGTCCCCGTTGGGGAGTGTATTCCAAGTGCCTGAATTTGTCATGTTCAGGGAGGTGTAATTGTTATAACCGAATCTCCACGGGGCATTTCCCGCTTTATCCGTTACTTCGTCTTCTGCCCGTAAGGCAGTAATATCGGGCTCTGAAAAGAGTTTTTTGTCAATTAGTTTAATGGAGTGGGTAGCTTTTCCACTTTTTGGAAGACCACCATCACCCTGTTGTGCAACTAACGATAAGGAGAGAGTTAGTAAGGCACATGTTAGTAGTTTTTTGTTCATATTTGTTTTGTTTTGGAGAGTTTACTTTTTTATTCGTTTAATGCTACAACCTCTTGGCGGAGTTGAGGTGATTTCGATTTCTTTTCCCGAATTTGCAGCTTCAATTGCATTTTTCAGGTAATTCTCATCCGAACTGCGTTTTCCATCGACTTTATTATCAATTGCGCCCGTATACATGAGTTCCATTTTTTGGTTCAGGAGAAAAACGTGGGGTGTTGTCCGGGCTCCAAATGCATCAGCTAATTCGGAGTTTTTATCAAGCAGGTAAGGCATAGTGTATCCTTTATCTTTTGCTCTTTTTCTCATAGCCTCCTGAGAATCGTCATCCCCTCTTTTTGCTTCGTTGGAATTGATCAGGACCATTTTTAATCCATGGTCAGCAGCAAACTTATTCAATTCGTTGTACTGTTTTTCCCATCCTTCAAAGTTGTCGCTTCCCACAACGAAGGGGCAGGTATTGCATGAGAAAACAACTAACACGCCGTTTTTGCCTGACAGTGACTCCAAATGCATCATTTTACCATCCAAATTTTCCATTTGATATTCAGTCAATGGAACTCGTTCACCAATTGGAAGGGTTTTTGCATCTTCATTTTGAGCAAATGAAATAGAGGAGATCAAAAGAGAAATTCCTGCTATCCCATTTTTAATTGCATTTGAGAATAACATAATCAGTTGAAATATTTTACATTTATCTGCCAATTTACGTTTTATTCCGAATATGAAAAAATCTTTAATCATTCTTTTTGCGCTAGTTAGTATTTCTATTAATGCCCAGAATTTTGAAATTCCTGCGCTGAAACAGCCTTATTATGATATACTTGAGTGGAAAGGAATTGGTGCTTTGGTATTAAGCCGAGACCTTACCTTAACTCAGAAGCAGGTTGATTTAACAATGGTTTCCGGAGCTGGCGAGAGTACCTGGCAGCAAGTGTATAATCCGATTGCGAAGGAGACTTTCTTTATATCGGAAGAAGGCGGTAAATATGCTTACTTTCTTGAAAACCTAGAATTGAAAGACAATAAGGTGTTTGTACATCAATTAAGTGCTGCCGGAAATATTAAAGTCATGAATTTAAGTTTTCTCGCTCCGTTGAAGCGCCTGGGAAGTTTTAGTCCTTCGGATTTATATCTGACAGATATTATTACCACCGAAAAGGCTCTTCTTTGGATGTTTAAGCATAAGGATAAAGATAAATTAACCACGATTGCTGTCTCCATGACTCATCATAATTTCAATATGTACGCTTTTGTGGTATCAGAAAACATAGTCAGTTCTTCTAAAATCGAAGATCAGATCTCTTGGTATGTTGCTGGAGAGAAAGGAGAAAATTGTTTGTTTGCTGCACGTTTGCACGCCGGAAAGGAAGCAGGCTGGAAAGTGAAAGAATTCAATCCGAAAGGAATTTTGGTTTCGGAACAAGTACTGGAACAGACCGGTACAAACTTTATTGCACATACCCGGGTCGGTTTCGGAAGAAGAGGAAGTGCATTGTTAAAGCGAAGTGAACCGAATGAAAAAGGAACTTTGGTGTATGCTAATGGTGCGTATTATGTAGGCGGGATTGAAATGAATGGAACCAATGCTAATCTGATCAGTTATAAGATTGATGGTAAAAAGTGGAATAAAGTTTGTGAATCCGCATGTGCTGTTTACAATGTAAAAAAGGATTTGGAAGTGGGTTGTTTCAGAATGGAAGAAGGAATAGGCTGGTATGTGAATTCTGCCAGGTCAGAAGGACATTTTCACAGCTTTACATCAGGTACCGGAATCGTATCGGGAAGCATAGATCAGGCAACTTCTAACCCGAGCCGCTTGCTTACTGCGGAATTTCCAAGTAAATTTGTAGTTGAATTGGATACGAAATGGTTGGTTTTTGATACAAAACAATTTCCAACAAAAAGCAGTTTAATCTTCGAATATAAGCAGAAATGATAATTGGAATTTGTGGTGGCAGCGGGTCCGGAAAAACGACTCTTTTAAAGCGCCTGGCGGCATTTTATGGTGAACTTCACCCAACTGTTTTTTCCATGGATAATTATTATTTGCCGATCGATAAGCAGCTTTTGGATGCAAATGGCCATGTAAATTTTGATTTGCCTACTGCTTTGGACAAAACCCGTTTAATAAGTGACTTGCGTGATTTAAAAGAAGGAAAATCAATTGAAGTGAAGGAGTATCATTTTAATGCTCCACCGAATAAGAATGTATTGATCACTTTGGATCCTTCTCCTATAATTATTGTTGAGGGACTGTTTTTGTTTGAATACAAAGAAGTATACGAGTTATTGGATTTTTCCATTTTTATGGATGTGGATCACGATGTTCAATTGGACAGAAGGTTGTATAGAGATCAGGAAACGCGAGGATATTCAAGGGAAGCAATTATGTATCAATGGAAAAATCACGTAATTCCCTGCTATGAAAAATACCTCGCCCCATATATTCATTTGGCTGATTTTGTCTTTGAAAATGACCAACAGGCTGATCTGGAATTTGAACGGCTTATTCAAATGCTGACGCCCAAACTATTATGTTTAAAGGAGTAATTCGTTTTTTTGCAAAAAGGGGATATGTACTGATATTAAGTGCTTGTCTACTGCTATTAATAGGATTGCTATTCAATTTAAAGGGGTCTGATCACCAGGATATTCAAAAGTTTCAACGTGTTTTTTTATCTCAAACGACTAAAGCGAAGAAACAACTGGATGCCATTCCGGGTGATTGGAAGAAACTCGACAAAGGTGCTTTCTCAAAAAAATACAATAACCTGGAGAACACCCTGTTTATTCATGTTTACCATGGTGATTCATTGGTTTTTTGGAATACCAATAAATGTCCGGTAAACCGCTTTACCGATTTGCATTTCCCCACAAACGGGGTCGCTCAATTACAGAATGGGTGGTACTATACCCAATTTAAGAAAGAAGAGGATAAGATTTTTGCTGTGACTTTTGGGATCAAACGTGTTTTTCCAATCACCAATGATCAGTTAAAAGATTATTTTTTTAAACCTTTTCCCGTAATTCACGGAACGGTTTCTCTCGTTACCGATAAGGACAACGGTATTTTTGACAAGAAGGGTGAAGCTATCTTTGGTATTCATAGGACAGGTCAAAGTCCGGATAATCATAGCATATTAACCATCATTTTTGCAGACCTGTTAATTATTGTTCTTTTACTTTCATTCAAGATAAACGGGATTCTGAAAACAAACCCGACGAGATTGGCATACATTTTTGCAGTTCTTGTTGTCAGATATCTTGCACTGCGCTTTGATTGGTTCGAATGGATGGAAAACACATCTTTGTTTGATCCCGGATTAATGGCATTGAATAATTGGCTCCCGAATTTCGGGGAAGTCCTTGTTTGGCTGGTTTCTTTACTGATTATCTTTCCCCCTCTCAGCAAAGTGATTTTAAGTCAGAGCGGTAAAGTGGTCAGCTATTTTCTCTTGCTTTTGATTCCTGTTTTAATGATGCTATATCCCCAAATCATTAAATTAATCATTGTCAATTCTACTATCCCGATCAATTTGAGTGAAATCCTGAAATTGAATATTTTTTCCATTGTATTCATTTTTATCCTTGGATTGAGTTCTTTGTTTATCATCCGGTTTTATCAGCATGTAATCGGAAGATGGAGGCTTATGAATCCAAACGGGATAGAAGTTCTTATTGTCCTTTTTGCTTTGTTTGGGTCTGTCGTCATTGCGAATGAATGGGTCTTCAGGTTACATGGTTTCTGGATTATCTGGATGTTCTCTCTTTTGATCATTTCATTGATAGTTGTATTTCGTTTTAAACAAACCTGGAGTTTTACGTTTTATTTATTGGCAACTTTTCTTGTTTCGTTTGGAATAACCATGAATCTTGAAATGGAGGCCAAAAAGAAGGAGCGGGAAGAACGTTTACTTTTTGCCAATCAATTGGCAGATGATCGTGATTTCAATGCCGAAGTGGATTTTACGAAGGCAAAAGAGAAAATGATCTCGGAACCCTTCCTGAAGAGGCTTTTTCGTCACGATACAAAACCCAGCTTTTCCGAATTGAAGGAGGCTATGGAGTACCAGGTTTTCAAAGGATACTGGGATCGTTACGATGTGGATTTTTATTATTATTTGGAAGATAGTGCCGGACTTCGATTGAACGGAATGTACAAGAAACAATTAAGTGAGCTCATTGAAAGACATGGAGTTCGGTCTGAAATTGATACCAGTTTGTACTACGTAAAAGATTATACCAGCCAGTTTAATTATGTGCTTCACCTTCCCTTGGAAAGAAATGGGGTAAAGGCTGATTTCTATGGAACTATGAAGTCAAAACGGATTCCTGAAAAAATCGGATTCCCTAGACTTTTAATCTCGAAACAAACTGCTGTCTTTGAATCTTTGGAGCGCTATTCCATTGCCAAGTATTACAATGATCAATTGGTTTTGAATTATGGGGCATACAGTTATCCTACTGATTTGAATATTTTCATAGATCAGAATGATGGAAAAGGACATCAATGGTTTGAAAAAGATGGTTTTGAACACCTCATTTTCAGGAAGTCGGAGACAGATGCGATTATCCTTAGTAAAACAATTCCTTCCTGGTTGTCTTATTTAACCACGACTTCCATTTTGCTTGTCTGTTTTGGAGCTATGTTCGCACTTGTTTTATTGTTGAGGCGATTACACGAGCTTAGAGTTTCAAACGGAATTTCCATGATAACTAAGATCCAGCTGGTTTTGATCGGATTAATCGTGATCTCCCTTTGTGGATTCAGTATTGCAAGTACGACAATGCTTAGCGGACAATACAGGAGTTACTCAACGGATCAGATCCGCGAAAAAGTAAAATCGGTTATTAATGAGATCAATTCCAGGCAGCGCTTTATTTCGGAAAAATTCAGTGATAAAAATCAAGATGAATTGGATTACCAGCTGAGAAGATGGTCGAAGGTTTTCCAAACGGATATTAATTTGTATCAGGCCGACGGAATTCTGGCCGGAACATCCAGAACGAAGATTTATAATATGGGTTTATTAAGTGAACAGATGAACCCAAAGGCTTTGTATGAATTGCAGTTCGATAAGCGATCGGAATTTATTCATGAGGAGAATATCGGTTCTCTGGTCTATTTATCCGGATATGTTCCTGTGTTTAATCATGAAAATGAGTTGTTGGGTTATTTGAACGTTCTTCATTTTGACCAGCGGAATGTGTTTGAGGATCAGTTGAGACAATTTTTCGTTGCCATCCTGAATGTATTTATGCTTTTGCTTGTCTTATCTATTTTGGTAGCACTCCTGGTTTCTTCCTGGTTGACAGGTCCATTGATGTTATTAAGAAAGAGTTTTTCCCAGTTTGAGTTGGGTAAAAATAGTTTGCAGATAAATTATAAAGCACATGATGAGATCGGATCACTGGTTGCGGAATACAATCATAAATTGAATGAGCTTGCGGAAGCAGCAGCTAAACTGGCGCAATCAGAACGTGAAAGTGCTTGGCGGGAAATGGCCAAACAAGTTGCTCATGAGATTAAGAACCCACTTACACCCATGAAATTAAGTGTTCAGCACTTGCAGCGTGTTTTTGATCCGAATGATCCGAAATCGGCAGAGCGGATTGAACGGGTTACAAATTCTTTGATCGAACAAATTGACGCTTTGACTCATATAGCAAACGAGTTCTCAAATTTCGCAAAACTTCCGCAACCGGTTATCGCTGAAATTGACCTGCTTAGCTTATTGAAGGCGGTAGCTGCATTGTTTGATGGTGACGGGAATGTGCATGTTGCATTGGAATTGAATTCGTCAGAAGCTATATACGTTCCCGGTGATAAAGAAATGTTGCTTCGGGTATTAAATAACCTGGTGTCAAACGGAATCCAGGCGGTTTCCATGAATACTGTAGCGCAAATAGTGATTTCCCTGGATGCCATCGATGATTTTGTTTTTGTGCGCGTAAAGGACAATGGTACAGGAATTCCCAAAGATCAGATTCAAACCATTTTTGAGCCGTATTTCACTACGAAATCAACCGGAACAGGTTTAGGCTTGGCTATGGTGAAGCAGATTGTGGAAACTCATCAGGGATCTATTGTAATCGAAGAGACTTCTCCTGCGGGAACAACGGTTTTGGTCTCGCTTCCCAGATTGAAGAAACAATAAAAAGTAGGGGCGTCCCGCACATGCGGGACGCCCCTACTTTTTATCCAAAAAATAACAACTGTCTCTTATACAAAAAA
>CAMPIU010000029.1 GCA_946886545.1 uncultured Flavobacteriales bacterium
CAACACTATGAAATTGCAAGCTACGGAACGCTTGTTGCTTTCGCTAATACTCTGGGTGAATCTGAGGCGGCTGAATTGCTGGAGGAAACTTTGGATGAGGAAAAAGAAGCCGATCAACTCTTAACGGAAATTGCCATGTCGTCCATTAACCTGGATGCGGCAAGCGAAGAATAAAATTATCAAGCAGGCTGTAGGTAATGAGTTACATCAAAGGGGGAGTCTGAAAAAGTTCCCCCTTTATCATACTCCGGCCTGAATCATTTTTTATTAAAAACTGAGAAAATGAAAACGGGAGAAGAAAAATCAAAGAAAAAGATGAAATCCGGTGATGTTTCAAAAATGGTAAAAGCATTTACCACCGGGGCTGCAGCGGGTTTTGCGGCTGGAATTCTTTTTGCACCTGATAAGGGAAGCACTACGAGGGAGAAAGTGAAAGGTCTGTTGAGAGAGCTTGGAGAGGAATTGAGTGATGCATTGGAAGACAAATGAATAAGTCATTTCGGCTGCCACAAGATGGTGTTTTTTAACAGTTGCCTTGTCTGCATTATAGACATCCTTCCTTAACTTTGTATATGCCCAAACTTTATTTCGATTCGAGACGTTATGCTGATCTTCCATTGCATTATGGAAAGGTGCCGCCATGGCTGGCAGAACGGATGCGTTTGCTTGGCGGAGCCATTGTTGAATCGATTGTGCTTGAGTACGGGAAATCAGCTGTTTTAAGTCGGTTAAGCGATCCTTTTTGGTTCCAGGCATTCGGCTGTGTTCTCGGAATGGATTGGCATTCTTCCGGGATTACTACTTCTGTGATGGGAGCATTGAAAGGAGCAATCAATCCGCGTGCCGGTGAATTGGGTATTTATATCGCCGGCGGGAAAGGGAAATACTCCAGGGAAACACCGAATGAATTGCTGCGTTTCTCCGACAGGACCGGATTGGATGGTAATAAACTTGCACGCTTCAGCAGGTTAACAGCTAAGGTCGACAATAACACGATCCAGGACGGATTCCAGATTTACATGCACAATTTTGTAGTAAGCAATGAAGGTGAATGGGCAGTAATCCAGCAGGGAATGGATGACTCTTCGGGTATGGCACGCCGGTACCATTGGCATTCGGAAACTGTAAAATCATTTATTGAAACACCGCACAGTTTTATTTACGGGAAAAATCAGGGAGAGATCCTCAATTTGACTGACGCGAAAGCAGGCTCTGCGAAAGCCGGTATATTGGACCTGGTAGCCGAAAAACCTTCGCTGATCATTCCTGAAGTACAGAAATTAATCCTTCCCGGTCACCACGATGTGAAAGTTGAGGATGTGAATCTGAAACGCCTGGGAAGTGTTCTGGCACTTGCTCATGACAAAGGATTACGCGATTTCGAATCCTTGCTCTTACTGGAAGGAGTTGGTCCCCGAACCGTACAATCATTGGCACTGGTTAGTGAGATCATTCATGGAACACCTTCCCGATTCAGCGATCCAGCCCGTTTCTCTTTTGCACACGGTGGAAAAGACGGTCATCCGTTTCCTGTTCCTACAAAAGTGTATGATGAAACAATAGAGGTTCTCAGAACAGCTGTAGAAAAAGCAAAGATCGGAAATGCCGACAAGAGTCAGGCGATTAAAAACCTGCACCTGGTGTCTCAGATCGTTGAGCAGCAATTTGTACCCGACGAAGATTTGTTCGACCGGGCAATTGCAAAGGAGCGGGCGGATTCCCATCGTTACGGCGGACGAACCATCTACGGAAAAGCTCAGCCTCCGAAAGATGACGGACAGCTGAGCTTGTTTTAAATCAGAAATGAACAGAACTCTAAGAATCGGTGTCTTTTTGTGCTTTATTTCTTATTGGAAGTCCTTTTTTTGGTTCCCTTTTATTGGTTTTTTTATCTGACTCTTTCATCCCTGAAGGATTGTCTTGTTTCAATTCTTCATTTTCTGATTTTTTTGCTTCTCGTGTCATAACTCCTGAGTTTAATTCATAATCAATTAACCAGTTGTTTCTACCCATGCTGGAATACTAAAGTTAAGCCATCCGGAGGTCGTTCGGAAACTATTATTGTTGTAAATTGTTAAGTGTGATGAAAACAAATCAATACATCGGTTGTTCGGGATATTACTATCCTGCATGGAAGAAAAAATTCTATCCGGAAGGTTTGCAACCAAAAGGCTGGCTCGAATATTACAGCCGTATTTTCAATACGGTTGAGTTGAACGGAACCTTTTACCGGACTCCGAAACCTGCCGACCTGAAGAAGTATTACGATGTTACTCCGCCTGATTTCAGGTTTTCAGTTAAAATGAGCAAGCAGATCACTCACATTCGAAAATTGAAGGAAACACAAGAGCTGATAGAAGAATTCCAGGCTCTGATCAGGGATGGTTTGCAGGAAAAATGTATGCACTTTTTATTCCAGCTTCCGCCTTCTTTTCATTACACCGATGAGAATCTTTCGCTGGTATTGGAAGTGGTTCCGCATCATCCTGAAAATGTGATTGAGTTCAGACATGTTTCCTGGTGGAATGAGATCGTGCGGAAGAAGTTGTCTGAAGCAGGTATAACCTTTTGTAACGTGGATTTCCCTGGAATGGAGACCTTCTTCATACATACAACCAGGTCTTTTTATCTACGCCTGCACGGGAACCCGGTTCTGTTCAAATCAGCTTATGAAATTCAGGATTTAAAACGATTCTATGAAGATATCCCTGAAGAGTGTCAGGACAGATGTATTTATTTCAATAATACCTATTACGAAGCAGGGTTTACCAATGCATTACAGCTTCAAAAAGTAGCGAAGGGAGAATGAATTTGACCCTTCCGGGGCATGAATTGTCCGGATCAGAAGTTAGAAATAATACACTTGATTTATCTAAGTTTTTAAATTTTTACAATAGTAAGAATTATGCAAATAGTTTAAAGAATTCTATAAGCTCTTCATATTCTATCTTCCTAAATTTAAATAGAGTTAAGTAGTCCATGTGTGGTAGTGTGGGTTAATGTTAACAGGGGGAGATTGAGGTGAAGGTTAAGCTCCCCCTCTTAACACACTTCGAAATTTACCTGATCAACAGAATCTGAATTTACTATTCACTGTTAATTTTAGAATAAGATGAGATTACTGGTCAGCATTGTAGCACTTCTTATTATTTGGGTTGGGCTATTGTTCGTGTTTTCAGATAAATCCTGATAACATAGGAAAGAAATTACGATGAAATCCCATTCGGCAATCGGAGGTATCCGCCGTTTGGCAAAGAGCTATGTCCACACATTCAATCATATGAAAAGAGCTAATTTCCTAAAACGCAATGCGCTTTCAATTACATTCTTCCTGTTAATGATTTTTTCCATAAGCGGACAGATATATACAGGTTGGAAGGAGCACAATGATTTTTTAAATTCTTACGATCAATCCGGAACAAGCATGGCTGTCTACCTGGCAAGCGGACATTTTCTCCAGGCCACTTTTGAGAATTGGGAAAGTGAGTTCTTTCAAATGGCTTTGTTCGTTATTCTGACTGTTTTTATGAAGCAGGAAGGTTCTTCCGAGTCACGCCCGATGGAAGAGGAGCCAACAGACAAAAAAGGAGAATGCAAACCATTGAAGAATTCACCCTGGCCGGTCAGAAAAGGAGGAGTTGCACTTCTGCTTTACAAACATTCACTATCCCTAGTTTTGTTCCTGTTGTTCTTGATTTCCTTTGGACTTCATTGGTATGGCAGCTTCCTCGATTATAATGAACAGCAGTCATTGGAAGGTTTGCCGCTGGCAACAGCCGGTGCCTATTTGGGATATTCCAAATTTTGGTTTGAATCGTTTCAGAATTGGCAGAGTGAGTTTCTTTCTATTTTCGCGATTATTTTCCTTTCGATCTATCTTCGGCAGGCCGGTTCATCCCAATCAAAAAAGGTCAATGCACCACACTCTGAAACAGGAGAATAGTTTAACGGCTTGCTCATTAGCTGTTCTTTTGCTCTTTGAGCAATTTCAGAATAAGTTTATATAACTCCAGAGCCGCTTTTTTTTTAATTTCCAAGGGTGTTCCGCGGAATAATTTTTGAAAATCATACGTCTTCCTTTTATAACGGATCGCATAAAAAACGGTTCCTACGGGTTTGTCTTTAGTTTCGCTTCCGTCTGCAGATGCAAGCCCGGTAATGGCAGCATAGACATCTGCTTCCATAAGTTCCGAAAGATTGCGGGCCATCTGATGTGTTACTTCATGCGATTCACAGGTATAACGCCGAATGCTTGTTCTTTTTATATTCAGCAGTTCCATTTTGGCCTTGGGTGTATAACACACAAGCGAGGCGATCAAAACGTCAGAAACACCAATACAGGAAGAAAGTTTCATCGCTGCAAGTCCACATGTCATGCTTTCGGCCAAAACCAGCGTCAATCCTTCTTCCTGCATTTCTCGGATGAGATCATTTGCCTTATTCCGCATAAATACGCTTATTCTTAATTAATAGCTTTCCTGGGATACCAAAATCAATTTTTTTGATTTAGAAACCCGCATCTTTTGCTGTTTTTCGATTGTCATTCGCGCAATTAAGTAACTGATTGTCGATTCTGCCCCCTGGTTTAAATTAATATGTTCACGCTCTAATCCGTCATAACATCCGCCTGTACATGGGTTGTAAATAATGCGCGACAGATGGTTGTTTCCTAAGAACCAACTAAAGGCCAATTGAGCTTTTTCATGGTAATCGCTGATTTCGAACACCTGGTAAAAATGATCAAGTGCTATGATGGTGTAAGCCACATCAATAGGTTGTTCTCCGAATTCTTCCGGTTTTTGCCCTTTATGCAGCCAGCTTTTATTCGAGATAGGTTTGATTCCTGTTTTGGTGAATGTGAGAGATAACAGGAAATCAAAGGATTTCTTTGCAACCAGTTTATAGAATTTATCTCCTGTTTCTTCCCATGCACATAACAATGCTTCGGGCAGAATACTGTTGGCATAGGTCAGGTAACTTTCAAACCATGGCCAGTTTTCTTCGGATTCGTGACGATAGATCTCAATCAAACGATCTGCCAATAATTTAATATAGGAAGTAATGATCGGAGATTGATCGTTCAAATTACTGAAATGTAATCCTTTGATGGTAAAGGCTATTGAACGTGGTGAATGCATGTGCTTTATATTTTTCACTGCTTTTTCAAGAATATCTCTTGCACGTATTCCTATTGATTCCGGAAGAATATGTTCTTTTGAAATGATATAACCCAAAGCCCAGATTGCTCTCCCGTTTGAATCGGAGAGATTTGTTTCATTATTCTGAGCGGTAAACTGTTCATTGCGGTCTACATAGTTCAGGAAATCTCCTCCAGGCTGCTGGCAGAATGCAATAAATTTCAGATAGGTTTGAATAGCTACCAAACTTGCTCCGTCAAGGGTTGCTTCGTAATACATACATCTGGCAATCATTGCACGGGCATTATCATCCAGTGTATACCCGGAATCCAGGTCGGGCTGATTGATTTTAGAAAATTGGACAATCCCGAAACGCTTGGTCAATTTACTGAAATGCGACAGATTGATATCAGGCAGTGAATATTGGAGCTTTATCTTGTCGGAAGTAAGCTGCTGGAAAAGATTGGCATGTGCGATTGATGAGTTTTCCCATGCTGTTGGAGCAATGCGCTCTAACCCGTTGGTACTGAATTTAGTTCTTAGTATTTCATCATCCAATAAACGCTCAACCGCTTTTGCCAATTGATCCGTGTCTCTGAAATCAACGATGATCCCTGTTTCATCATTCAGGAATTCCCTTGCGTGTGGAATAGGAGTAGAGATGATGGGACAGCCGCAACTCATAGCATAAGAAAAGGTGCCACTGACACTTTGGTTCGGATCCTGCGAAGTAAACAGGTAAATATCCGTTAGCTGCAGGTATTCCAATAAATCCTTCAATGACAAATATCGATTAACAAAACGAACATGATCTTCCAGGTTTAATTCACTGACTTTCGCTTTTAACATCTCACGATAGGCTTCTCCTTCTGAAGCTACTACTGTAGGATGTGTTTTTCCTAGGATCAGGAAAACTACATCCGGGTTGTGACTGACTATTTGCGGAAGTGCATTCAGGGTGGTTTCGATCCCTTTACCGGAACTCAATAAACCAAATGTTGCAAGTACTTTCTTACCTTTCAGTTCATGTTTTTCTTTCAGCACCTCTTTATCAGGATGATGTACAAGGTGTGTTCCGTGTGGGATTACCGTTATTTTCTTCGGAGGAATTGCATACTCATTTTTCAAAAGCTCTGCCGCATGGTTTGTCATTACAATAATGGAATTAGAGGAAAGTGCTACGTTTCGAACGCGTGCTTTCATCTGTCCGTTGGGATTTGGAAGTACGGTATGAAAAACGGTTATAACCGGTTTTTCCAGTACGTGAAGAAATTTCTGAAAGGTTCCGTCATGATCAGATGGGAAAAGTCCGAATTCATGCTGTATGACCACCAGGCTGATGCGTTTGTTGTTGTTGATCTTATTTGCCAATGAGGCATATTCAATTGGTAAGTCTGTTTGAAGAGTGTAAGTAACTTCCTCCGGATAGGAGTAATCCATCGACCCGGTTTGAAGTGCACATACCTGCAATTCAAACGAATGATCGAATTTCTGGTTTAAAGCGGTGAGTAAGTCCTGGGAATAAGTTGCTATCCCACACTCTCTCGGAGGATAGGATGAAATCAATAGAACAACAGGTACCTCCTGCTTGGACAGTTGATAGTTTGCTGTAGGCAAGTGGTTTATGAAAACAGGTTGTGCGAATCGGTTTTCGGCGTTAATTGGATGTTTCATCTTTAATTGTATTTAGTTTGAGTTCTGAAATGAGTTCTGCAAGACTTAATGATGCATAAGCAATTCGTTGATCTGCAGCCCCGTAGTAAATGTAAAGGGTGTCGCCAAAAAGTGCAGTTCCGCACGGAAAACACACGTTGTTGACTTCTCCTTCTAATTCCCAAACCTTTTCCGGTTCGAATAAGGGATAAGGCAAACGGGCAATTTCCTTTCTTGGGTCATGGGTGTCGAGTAATGCTGCACAGGCAGCGTAAATATTTCCTTCGGGCGTGCACTTCACTCCATGGTAGATCAAAAGCCAGCCAAGGGGTGTTTCAATCGGAGGAGCGCCTGCGCCGATGTAGTTTATTTCATGTTCATATTTAGGAAACAGGATAGTATGTTCTTCGAGGTTTGAAATGTAATCTGTCCAGAATGAAGGAGTGAGATCACTTAGTTCCTCAATCGAAACCAATTGAATATCGGGTTTTATCCGGTGAAGAAAACAGAGTTTTCCCTGAATTCTCCGGGGAAAGAAAAGAACATCTTTGTCCCATACCAAATTCTCCCGGTCCACCTTAATTTCCGGATTACACGGACTAGGATTAAAAAAGTCCCAGTAACGATGATTTACATGCTCGGATCCTTTTATCAGTGCTTCAAATTCATAATAGGAGAGTTGTGGGACAATAATCCCCTTCTTTTCGAAATGTTTTAAATCGTTGGAAGTTGCCAAAGCCCCCAATGCGTTTATGCCATCGTATGCGGTGTATGTGAGGTAATAAGTATCTTCGATCTGGCAGATACGGGGATCTTCTACTCCCTGTACTTCATAAGGAAACTCGGGAGAAATGAGTGGTTCCGTGTTTCGAGTGACAATTTCATGCGGACCATCGAGTCTGCAATAACCTATCGTAGAGTGATTCCTTTCTTTTACTGCTCTGTAAAAGAGATGGACTGTATTACCTTCACGCAGTACAGCAGGATTCAGCACTCCATGACTTTCAAAGTCAAGAGCTGTCTTCTCTAATAGTATGCCTTCTTTTGTAACCTCGACCATAGCTGTGTTCCCCAAACTTAAAGTGGTCCCGGGGGATTGTAAAGTTCTGTTGCAGAGCGAGCAAATTTGTTATACAAATTTTGGCAGAACTTACATAATCATCACATTTCACAAAAATTAGCAGATGGACGCTAGATGAATCTCTCTTCTTTTCAGGGGAGAAATCCCGGTTGGTTATGTGGGTTTTACCCTTTTGGGGAAGATGTGGAATAGCTAGTTTAGCTCCAGATAAGCTGAAAATGATCAAACTCTTTTCAGGACGAATATTAAACCTTAAAAATTGCTTTATGAAACACTATTTCACGCATCCACTCACAATTGCAGCAAGCTGTCTGTTAATCTTATTCAGTTCTTGTGCAGAGGGAACATCAGAAGAAAAAGAAGAGACTTTGACGAATCAACTGACGGTTAAAGTCCTTGATGACGAAGAAGGTTTCTCAGGCTTGAAGAGTAACAATTCCGATTGTTCCGGTTTACTCAATCCCCTTTATACCACCTTTCACTCAAAGTCAGATAAGGAATTGCTTGAAACCTTGTATCAAATTTATTCGGGCAGTAAAGAAAACTACAACAGTAAAAAAAGCGGCTGGGGATTGAGTGCTGTAATTCCTGAATATGGAAGTTATGCATTCAACTCGAACAAAAAGAAAGTTGCAGGAATGGTTGAGAAATACAGCGGACGTAATGATTATAAGCTTTCAATCACCGAACTGCAGGAGATCGGATACAGTTTTGTGGATCCTGCTGTTGCTGTTCAAATGTACCGGGAATTTAATGTGTGTAATGGAACTAATTCTTTCCAGCCTCGTTTGGTCCTTTTGTCGAATACAAAAGAGAAAGTGATTTGCCAGTTGTACCTGCCACCTAATGCACAACGGATTGACAAGGTAAAACTTCGTGGAATTGAATCGTCCAATTTAACTTATGATCCACGATCAGGATCCAGGGTTAGAAGCAATGAAAGGATCAGGTATAGTTCCACATACACTCTGTGTTTTAATCGTGGAACAAGCAAAGATGGAGGGAGAATTATTGTTTCATTGGATACGGAACAGCCCTTGAGTGTAAACTATGAATCCGTTGATCAGCCTGTTTGTGAATACAAGTGGTTTTCCTCAGATGAAAATGGTGATCCTTATATAGCGAATGCAAGTATCCGGTTTGAATACAACAAGAAAAGAATCATTGCAACGCAGGCCAACGGTACAAGTTCTGTTATTGCATGGAACAGAAAAAGCCCGGTTCGGTCAATGATTTATACTGAGTTTAACCTGGATTCTGTCACAATCATCAACATTCATCCGAGTTATACTACGAAGCATTTTAAATCTATAAAAACCACGCAGGATATGAAGCCCGATTCGCGGATAGTAAATGTTTTAACGGAGATCTACCCCACAAAACATACATCTACTGTCACGTTCAGTATTTATTACAAAAAGTATCGGAAAGTTTGTAAAAAGGTTGATGCTTAAAAGGAAGTCTTTTTAAATCAGGGTCCTGGCAAGTATGTCGGGACTTTGTGTTTTATTTCCAACGAATCCCGAAATTCTTCCGTTATTGAATAAGTAATTGGAATTCCGTATGTTTGGGCAAGTCATTTTGCTTAATCTATACAAATTCCTTAATCATTATTCAAATAGAAGACTATGAAGAAATTAGTACTTGGGTTCATCTTAATCTGCAATTTTACCACTGAATCTTTAGCTCAAAGCGCTAATTGGAATGCTCCGGTTACTGTTGCATTGGGAACTACTTACAGTAATATTTATCCCCGGATAGCACTGACAACCGGAGATAATCCCTTAGTGACCTGGGAAAATAGCGGAACCGATAAAATCTATGCGGCACGTTGGAACGGATCTGCTTTCACCAATCCCCTGGAATTGAATCCTGACGGAGTTGTTCCATACATTGCAACATGGACTGGAGCTGAAGTAGCAACATCCGGTGACACTGTTTTCGTAGTTTTCAGCACGGAACCGGTTGGTTCGGCAGCCCAGGTTTATACTATCCGTTCGCTTGATGGTGGAGTGACTTTTGAAGATACGGTTCGTGTAGACCAGATCGGAAGTGATATTCCACGTTTTCCGTCGGTAGCTGTTGGTTTGAATGGCAATCCGGTTGTCAATTTCATGCGCTTCAATTCTTCTTTCGGAGATCCGGAATATTCCGTTTCACGCTCCACAAACGGAGGAGCATCTTATCTTGTTCCGATAAATCCGACTTCTGCGGTAACAGGTTTTGTTTGTGATTGCTGCCCGGCAACGATGGTTACTTCAGGTAATAAGCATGTGCTGTTATTTCGTAATGATGATAACAATATCCGCGAAATGTGGGGTTGCTATTCTACGGATGAAAGTGCAAGTTTTACTGCTTCCGGGGAAATAGATCAAACAAACTGGATGATTTCATCCTGTCCTTCCAGCGGGCCTTCCGGTGTAATTATGGGCGACTCCCTGGTTTCAACCTGGATGAGCAATAGTGATGTATACATCAGTTCGACGAATTTAAATGACCAGCAAATCGGTGTTCACAGGAAAGTTTTTCCGGCAGGTTTAGGAGTTCAGAATTACCCTGTTATTGCAGGTAAAGGCGACACACTTGCAGTTGTATGGCAAGGTTCGAATGGCGGGTCTACGGATGTTTTCTTTACTTATTCCGTTACAGGTACTGCAGGTTTGGGAGTAAATATCGATACCTTGACAGCGGGAACAGTAGGAGGACAATCGCGTCCGGATATCCAATTCTCAAACGGGAAATTTCATATTGTTTACAGTGATAATGTAGGGAATAATGTGAAGTATTTACAAGGAACAATCGATCCGAATTCTCTTGGGGTAAATGAAGTGAATCCTGCCGCGGAAATGGAAATTTTCACGGTTCAGGCAGATGGAAAAACCTCCCTCAAGGTGAAATCCGTGATCAATACCGAATCAACGGTTCAATTGATCAATTCAGCTGGTCAGCAGGTTTCAATTGGCAAGCAACAAATCAGTAGCGGTATTTCAACGATCTCTATTCCTGAAAGTATTCAGAAAGGAATCTATTATGTGGTTTTGGAAACGAAAGCAGGAAGAGTTTATAAGCAGAAGGTGGTTTTATGAGAATTTATTATTAAAATTGGCACTGCTAACTTAATACTATTCTTATGGTTGATGATCTGCTAGGAGGTCTTAAAGAAAATGTCAAAAAATCAAGAAATCCTTTTTTCGGAACTTTTATAGTAACATGGTCAGTTAGGCACTGGGATTTATATTATTCAATTTTCACATTTGATCCAGGAACCAAACTTTCTGAAAGAAAAGAATACATTAATAATTACTTTGATTATCATCATTTCTATAAAGAATTGATTTGCTGTGCTTTTTTAGCATTGGCGATTTTGATAATATCATATTTATTTATGGCTTTTACTCGCTTCATCAAAAAGATTTACCATCAAAATGTTATTCCATGGGTAAATACGCGATTTAGAACAAAAGAAATTAAAACGATAGGTGAGTATAATATACTGATGATAAAATATGATGATGAGCTTAAAAAGTATGAATTATTGAAACAAAAGAATGCATCACTAAATGTAAGTTATCGAAGTGAAATGGAAGCTCATCAAAAGCTATTAAATGGTTTTGACGGAGCGAAGTCAAAAAAGGAGTATATTGAGAATATTATAAATAGGGGAAATATTAAATCATTACTTCAATTTATTAACAAAATTGGACCGACTTCTAGATTTTCACATTTGAATCAAACACTGGAAACACATCAATATGAAATAGGTTTTTTATTGTTTAGCGGATTAATTGAAGAGTATCAAATGGATACAGAAAATACAATGATTCGTGTTACATATATTGGGTGAGAATTTATAATTGATATTTGATATAAAAGAAAAACACCCCATCCCGTATGTACGGGATCGGGGCGTTCCTTTTGGTTATTGGTGTCAATGATGTTCGTACTCGTGCCCTAGTGCGACAACATCAACTTCTTTGAGCAGTGCTCGTGCTTTTTTATTGGAGATTTCCCGTTTGAAAATATCGAAGATCAGGTAAACACATGGAACGATGATTAGCGTTAGTAACATCGAACTGGTTAAACCTCCGATCAATACCCATGCTAATCCGGATTTCCATTCAGCTCCTGCTCCGTGGGCAAATGCAATCGGCATCATACCGAAAACCATCGCAAGCGTTGTCATCAGGATCGGTCGTAAACGCGCCTGGCCTGCAATGATCAATGCTTCAACCGTATTGTGTCCGTCAGCTTTCTTTTGGTTTGTAAAGTCTACGATCAAAATCGCATTCTTCGCTACCAATCCGATCAGCATGATCATACCAAGCATGGAGAAGATACTGATTGGTTCCGATGCCAATGCAAGCGCAAGTAAAGCTCCGATTATTGCCAATGGAATGGAGAACAAGACAACGAAAGGGTAAACATACGAATCGTACAAAGCTACCATGATGAGGTAAACGAACAGGATAGAAGCCAAAATTGCCAACATTAAGTTCCCGAATGCTTCCGCCATGTTTTTTGCATCCCCTTCAAAACTGTAAACCGTATTACTTGGAAGCGGATTCTTTTCTATCAATTTCGCAAACTCATCCGTTACCTGCTGGCTGGAAGTTCCCAGTACCTGGGAAGTAACAGTGATGGACGGAATCCGGTTCATTCGTTCCAATTTTGATGGTCCGCTTGCTTTACCGATTTTCGCAAACTGGCTCAGCTTGATCTCTTCTCCACGATCATTTATAAAGTAAACCTCTTTCACATCAGAAGTGTTTTTCCGGTCGAAATCATCGTAGTTTACTAAAATGTCGTAGTCTTTTCCATCTTCCGAATATTTGGAATTATCATCCCCGTTGAATGACATTTGAAGCGTAGAACCAACTGTACTCATGTTTAATCCCAACTCGGCCATTTTATCGCGGTCAATGTTTATGGTAATTTCAGGGTTTCCTGTTTCAACGGATACCTTAACTTCAGCAGTTCCTTTAATGGATTTCAATGTTTCCACTACCTTGGAAGCCGCTACGTAGTTCGAATCCATATCGTTTCCGGTAACCGCAATCTGTATCGGTGCATCATCTGCTCCACCCATAATTCCGACCGCCGCCGAGTTCACTTTCACATCCGGTAACATGTCCTCTAAATCCTGCTTCATTAACTGGGCAATGATTGCCGCTGATTTGTCGCGTTTCTCTTTGTCAATGATCTTCACTGTCAACTGAGCTTTGTTATTGGCATTGCTTTGCGATCCCATGTTTCCGCTGGCTGTTCCCACACTTGTGAAGACATTGATTACCCGCGGATCATTGAACAGGTAATTTTCCACCCGTTGAACCGTTGCATTGGTTTGCTGGATCGTTGCGTCCTGTGGTAATTCCAGCGAGATTACGAATTCTCCGCGGTCACCCTGGCTCACAAATTCTCCACCAATGTATGGTCCGAGGAGCATCGGAATTAAAATAATACCAACAGCTGCCGCCGGAATAATGTAACGTTTTCTGCGCAATGCTACCGTTAACGCACGACCGTAAGAAGTCGTAATGTTTTTCAAAATGCGTTCGAAGGTCATGACAATTCGTCCGCCCAGTGTTTTGTTATTCAGGGTCGTTTCCTTCGCAAAGCGTGAGGCCAGTAATGGAGTCAAAGTAAACGATACGAACAGGGACATCAAGGTTGAAATAACGATAACCAATGAGAACTGGGAAAGCAGGTTTGAGATCAAACCACCGACCATTGTCAGCGGAAGGAATACCACGACGTCCACCAATGTAATTCCCATGGCCGTAAATCCGATTTCATTTCGTCCATCCAAAGCCGCCTTTTTGCGATCTTTCCCCATTTCCAGGTGACGGTAGATGTTTTCCAGAACCACAATCGAGTCATCGACCAGGATACCAACTACAAGTGAAATTGCTAGCATGGTCATCAGGTTCATGGTAAAACCAAGCAAGTACATGGCGATGAATACGGAGATCAATGATGCCGGAATGGAAATCATGATAATAAACGCATTTCGGACACTGTGAAGGAACAATAGCATCACCAGTGCTACGATAAAAATCGCCAAACCGAGATCTGTTACAACCGCATCTGCCGCTGCAATGGTAAAGTCAGAAGAATCGGAAGC
>CAMPIU010000030.1 GCA_946886545.1 uncultured Flavobacteriales bacterium
CATGATTTAGCTCTTGCACCTTACGGTTATATCACAAGTATATTTTCACATTTTGATCCGCTTCACTTACTCTTCAACATGATATTTCTGTATTTTGCAGGTAACATGTTCCGCCAGTTCTTTTCCGACTGAAGATTGCTGCATGTATACGTGGTCGGTGGGATTGCAGGTGGCCTTGCTGAAGTAATTACTCGTCAGTTCGGAACACACCATCCGGATGTAATCGGAGCTTCAGGTTCGATCATGGCATTGTTTATAGCAATGGCTGTTTACAGACCGAATATCCAGGTCAGCCTGTTCGGAATCATTCCTGTGAAACTGTATGTAATCGCATTGATTTATGTTATTGCTGATTTGGCTCAAACATTGAGTAATGACGGAACAGCACATTTTTCACACTTGGGAGGTGCACTGATCGGATTTCTTTCGGTACAGAATTTACATTCGTCTTCTAACATTATTAATTGGACAGAATCTCTTCATCAGCGGATTTTAAGCTATTTCGCTAACAGGAAGAATAAAAGACCGAAAATGAAGGCTCAAAAAGGTGGAAGAGTCGTTAAATCGGATGAGGAATACAATCTGGATGCAAAGGCAAAACAGCAAAAAATTGACAAAATTTTGGATAAAATATCCAAATCGGGTTACGAATCTTTAACAAAAGCCGAAAAAGACTTCCTATTTTCACAGAGTAATAAATAATTTGAGTTGGTTTAAAAAGATAGCACGATTTTCAACGGTGATAAAGATTCTTTCTATCACTGCAATTTGCTGTCTGCTATTAGCCTACTTAGCTCCTTACGTTCATCCCTCAACCATTCGCATCTTACCCTTCTTCGGGTTGATATATCCGATTTTCATTTGTTTGGCCCTGTTGCTGATGGTTTATTGGGCATTCGCGCGATCCAGGTGGTTCTTCTATCTTTTAATTGCGATTCTGTTTGGCGGAAACTTGCATTTCAGGACCCTTTCCATTCAGTTTTCGGATCCAAAACCCAAGACCGAAATTGCTTCCTGGAATGTGATGAGCTATAATGTGCGCTTGTTTGATGTGTACAATTCATCACTCACAGGAAGGAACAATACACGCGATAGTATTATCAGTTATGTGCAACGGGTAAATCCGGATGTGGTTTGTTTCCAGGAATTCTTTCATCAGGACAAGCCTTCCGCTTTTTCTACCAGGGATACCTTGATCAGTTTAATGGACTACAAGTATTATCACGAAAGGTATTCTCACCGTATACGGAACAGGCAGAATTTCGGGATCTGCATGCTGTCTAAATATCCGATCATTGCTAAAGGTGATGTGATGTTTGAGAATTTCAAAACAACTGATAACTACTGTATTTATGCTGATATTGTAAAAGGAACAGATACGATCCGTTTCTATGACATTCATTTGCAATCTATCAAGTTACAACAGGAAGATTATGAATTATTCGGTGAAAAGAACAAGCAGGCCGGCGGAAAGAAATCCACCCTTCGCTTATTGATCGATAAACTTCGGGTTGCATATCCTGCCAGAGCCGAACAAGCTAAACGTGTAATGGAGCATATGAAAACCTCTCCCTATCCTGTTGTTGTTTGCGGAGATTTTAACGATACGCCCATGTCTTATGTTTACAATCAGTTCAATACGGATTTGGTCGATTCATATCGCGAGACTACAACGGGAATCGGCGTGACTTATGTGGGCCGTGTTCCGGCCGGAAGAATAGACTATATTTTCCACTCCGGGGATTTGGGAGCCTACGATTTCGAGATTCAGTCCGCCGCATTTTCAGATCACCGGGCTGTCCACTGTAAAATATATCGAAAAGTGCTTTAAATTTCGTTAATTCTGATTTTTTGAATTATTCGATTATATTTAATGCATGAAGCAATCGACAGTTAATCTTTTATCGTTCTTCTTTCTACTACTTTTGGTATCCTGTTCAGCAGAAACCAAGGAGGTTAAAAACGCTTCCAAACAAGGAGAGAACACTATTGCCGGCAGATGGATTCTGATTAAATCAGAAGATGCCGGTTCACGTAAAACAAATCATCAAAATCAGCCTTCGGATGTGGTTTTGAATTTCAAGAAAAACGGATATTTCATTATTTATGACACTTTCGTGGATCCGAAATGGCGTAAAAGAGGATTGCCTTTAATTCAGCAAAGAACTTCCGGTCAATGGAAATTAGAAGGTTCTGTCCTGACCATGATCCACGATGAAAAAGATAGTTCTTACACGGAACGCCTCAAAATTGTGCGGTGCAATGGTAAGGAATTGGTAACTGAACGCTCCAACAAGAAAACCACTATCTATAGAACTTATGGTAAAAACTGAGATTTTACTTGATATGGTATCTGCGTGCAAAAAGGATCACATTCTCCTAATTGTCTTGGACCTACGGGATTTTCAATTAAAAAAATAAACCCACACAGCGCCAGTCATTTAAGACTGAAAATTCTGAACGCCTCAGAAAGCACGATTTGGTTCGCTGTTTTTCTTTGTAATCTGCCGTTCACGTCATGTGAACCCCGAAAGGTGCAGCCCGCCATTGAAAAATCAAGTCTCCCCGTTCGCAAAAAAAATGTTAGACGTCAACAATTTTCACTGTATGGGTTTTGCCCGAAATGAATCAGACTGCCATTTACACTCAGTCCACTGACTGACGAATGACTTTTTAAAGGTACAAAATTTTCCCGGATTTCCTTTTCTTTGTAACTCATTTCCAACTTTTTTAACAAGTTCACAAGTCTTTAAAAGTGACTGTGTTTTCATGCTAACTGAGAGAGATTTAAAGCATCTTGTTAGATTAATCTTACTTTTGCGCTAAAATTGTTGAAATGGAAAAGATTGGGATTATTGGATGCGGAAACTTAGGCTTATCATTATTGAAAGGATTTCGCAAGCAATATCCCAATGCTCAACTCTATGGTACCCGGAGAAATTTGGGTGAATTGACAGCCTTGGAAGATGATAAAACACACTTCACTTCAAATAACAAGGAAGTAATTGCGCAATGCGATTATTTGATTATTGCATTGAAACCTTATACGATCCTCTCTTTCCTGGAGGAAAACAAAACGTTTTTTGATTCAAAAAGACATACCATAATCAGTGTTGCAACCGGAATTACTTTAGGTGAAATCAAGGGTGCTTTGAAGATGGAGGAAATCTCTTTGTATCGAGGAATGCCGAATACTGCTGCTGACGTACAGGAAAGCATGACTGCCTTAAGCGGCTTATCAGATCCTTTAAACCGGAAAAATAAAGTGAGCGGGTTATTTAAAGCCATTGGCGATATTGTTTGGATCGATGAACAATTAATGGAATCTGCTACTATTTTGGGAGCTTGCGGAATTGCTTATGTTCTGCGGTTTATCCGGGCAATGATCCAGGGTGGAATTGAGGTTGGATTTGATGCTAAAACAGCTAACAAAATTGTCAGCCAAACAGTGAAAGGTGCAGCTCAGCTTTTGATTCAAAACGGTTTACATCCGGAAGAGGAAATCGATAAGGTTACTACTCCGAAAGGCTGTACGATTGTTGGTTTGAATGAAATGGAACACAGCGGATTCAGCTCGGCTTTGATCAAAGGAATTGTAACAAGCTACCAGAAGATCGAAAGAAACTGATCTTGTTATTTTAGCAGACTAACATGTCCTTCGATGGATTTCGCTATGTCAGTTTTTAAACCTTTCAAAGTCAATTTCCAGATATACGTGTCGGTTTTACATGCTTCTCCTTTGAAAGAACCGTTCCACCCCGTTTTGGAATCGTTTGTTTCAAAAATGAGCTCTCCCCATCGATTGTAAATTTCAAATTTATAATTGTCACTGTCGAAATCAGTCGTTAGAACAGGCATGAAAAGTTCGTTCGTCCCATTTCCGTCCGGTGTAAATGTATTTGGTACATAAACCGTATTATAGCTTAGCGGTTCTATGCGCATGCTGGCTGTATCTGAACAGCCAAATCCGTTTTCTGCAACAAGAAGTATTTGAATTAATCCGGTCCCTGCCTCAAAATTTAAAGTCGGATTTGTCTCCGTAGAAAACCAGTTGCCATTGAGGTACCAATTGTAAAAAGTTGCGTTTTCGGATTGATTGATTAAATCAATTTGATCTGTGAATTCATCAATGCTAGTGCTGTTTAATCCGGTGGTAAACGCAGCACTTACATTGGGATAGACATGAACCCCGCCTGCTATACTGTCAGTTACGGAACAACCAAAAGAATTGGTGGCTACGATATGAATAGAATGAATCCCGCTGGTTTCAAAGGCAGTACTTAGATCAATTTCATCGGTATTCCATGCAGCGAATGTGTTATCTATAAACCATTCGATATTCACTTGCTGTGAAGTGTTTAAATGAAAAGACAAAAATCCTCCTTCACAGCTGGAAAGAGAAGAAGAGCTAAGGGAAACTACCGGAGATTCGATCCCGTTGAAGAACATCGTATCACTGTTTTCACAACCTAAAGATGTTGTAACGGTAAGAATATAACTGGTCTGTCCGGTTAAAACGGCTAAAAGACTTGGATTGGAAATCTGCGAATCACTCAGGTTTGCGTTTGGCGACCAGGAATAGAGATTCCCCGGTACGGACGAAATCCCTATAAAATGGGTGATTCCGTCATTTACACAAGCCGACTGATCGGATCCGGCGTCTGCAGAAGGAAGATTGCCAACAACAAGTTCAAATGTCACAGGCGAGCCGGTACATCCGTTTAAGCTTGGTGTGACTTCTATCGTAGCAGATTGTAAACCGGATAGAGAATTCACCGCATTGAAATCAGCAATAGGACCATTCCCAAAGCTTGCCAATCCAATAGAACTGTTCGAGTTTGTCCAATCAAAAGAAGTTCCGTTAGTTCCCGTAAATACTGGTATCTGAACCGGTTCTTCTGCACAGACTGTAATATCCGTAAGAGTATCCATTACCGGAATAGGATTTACAGGAATCACAACTGATTGAAGTATGGATTGTGAACACAATGCCTGAACGCTTAAAAGTGTAAAACTTACAGTGTCGGTTAATCCTGACAAGGAAATATCCATACTGCCTGAAGTCGGGATAGAAGCTGTCATCGTCGAGCTTCCATCACTGTAACTTACAGTTGAATTGGGTGTGCCTGAGAAAGTAAGCGTTGCAATATCTCCCTCACAAATCTGAGAACTGCTGCTGATAGAGGCGGTTGGAAGGGATAAAACCTCGATGCTTTTCGTGTTAGAACAGCCGTCGGAGTTAATATAAGTAATCAAAGTGCTTCCCGGGCTGATAGCTGTAACTAAACCGGTGTTGCTAATTGTTGCAACCGAAATATCAGATGACATCCAGGGATTTATGATGGCGGCAGTTCCGCTCCCTGATAATTGAATAGTTGTACCCAAGCAAACCGAGTCTGCTCCGCCGATTACCGGTAATGCATTAACAGATACGCTAAGAAGATCGGATTGATTTTGAGAGCACCCAAGAGCATCGGTTACATTGATCAATTCAAAATTATAGATTTCTACCAGGTTGGTTGGAACATCTTCCAACGCAGTGGAACCTGCTCCCGTTGTCATAAATAGATTGGGTCCTCCATTAATAGTATAACTAAATGCATATGGCGACGTTCCATTCATTCCCGTAAAGGTGATCAAGGGCAAAATATCATTCAAACACACAACAGTAGGTCCGGAAAGTGTTGCATCGGGTAATGGATTAACAACAATAACCGCAGAACCGGTTTGAGTCTGGAAACAACCTGTATTGCTTGAAACACTTAGCAGATTGTAGGTGAATGTTCCGTCTGTTCCGGTAGGTGCACTTATGCTGGCTGTCGAATCTGTTCCTGAGGAAATTGTTTGGACCGGTCCACCGTTGATACTATAACTGAAAGTGTAGGGTAAAATCCCGTTTGCACCTGTAAATGCAACAGTCGGGGATGCATCATTCACACACAAAGTAGCAGATCCGGAGATCGTTGCATCGGGTAGTTGATTGATCGTGATAATAGCAGAACCTGTTTGATTTTGAGAACAGAGAGCTGTACTTGAGACATTTACCAGGCTATAATTGAAAGTTCCGGCAAAACCCGTTGGTACATTAATGCTTGCGGTTGATCCTGCTCCGGAAGAAATGCTTTGCACTGCTCCTCCATTGATTGAGTAAGTAAAAGTATATGGGGCAGTCCCGTCAGTTCCTGTAAATGTAACCGTTGGCGATGGATCATTCTCACAGAGGTTTACGGATCCTGAAATCGCAGCGCTTGGTATCGGATTAACGATTACAACAGCAGAACCAGTTTGGGTTTGAGAACAACCGGCTGCACTGGAAACACTGAGCAAATTATATGTAAACGTACCAGGCATATTAGTAGGAACACTTACGGTAACCACAGAGCTGCTTCCTGATGAAACTGTTTGAGTGGTCCCGCCATTGATGTTGTAGCTGAAAGTGTACGGAGCACTTGCTCCTACTCCGGTAAACGTCATAACCGGTGAAGCTGCATTCTGACAAAGTGTTGTTGTTCCCGTGATAGTTGCAGTTGGCAGCGGATTAACTGTTATGACTGCTGATCCCGTTTGGTTCTGGGAGCATCCGGCTGCACTTGAAACACTGACTAAATTATAGTTGAAAGTTCCGGTGGTTCCTGTTGGCACATTGATGCTTGCCGTCGATCCTGCTCCCGAAGAAATGCTTTGGTTGGGTCCTCCGTTCAATTTGTAAGTGAAAACGTATGGAGCAGTTCCGTTTGCACCGGTAAAGGTCACTACCGGACTTGTAGCATTTTTACAAATATTTGTTGTTCCGGAAATGGTTGCAGTTGGCAACGGTTTTACAACTACCGTAACGGATTGAATCGGACCGAAGTTGCACATATGTCCTGTTCCGAATAAAGTATAGACGAAGGTTCCCGCTGCAGTTGTAGGAACGTTCACTGTCGAAGAATAAGGGCCATTACTGACCATTTGTGATGGTCCCGAATTCAAGTTGTAATAGAATGTTGGATACGGGGTATTGCTTCCCATTGTGGAAAATGTTACAACAGGACTTGGTCCGTTTACACAAACACTGGTAGCCGATGCATTGATCGAATGGGAAAAGTACGGCTGAACCATGACTGTCCCTCCTCCTCCTAATGGACCGGTACATCCGGCTGCATTGGTAACACTTACTCCCGAAAGGGTAAATGTGGTGGGAAAGGTTACTGAGAGACCGTTCTGATTGAAGGAATTTCCGCCAACACTTGTCATTGTAACACCATTTATGGTATAAGTATAAGTAAATGGTCCGGAACCTCCCGATGAACTGAAGTGGAGTGTGTAGTGACCACATCCTCCTGAAATAGTTACATTTCCGCTTGGAGCTGGTAAAACAGTAACCGTACTCGTTGCATTAACCGATTGGTAATTACCGTATGCATCCGCGATTCCCGTTAGCTGATATGCACTGTTTCCCGAAGTACTTGTGGATGCGGGAATGCTGATGGGGCTTCCACCTGTAATGGTTTGTGTGACACCTCCTAATGTATAAGTGTAAGTGTACGGACCTCCGCTTCCGGTAACCGAAAATGTAGCAGCTGCCGCACTCGCCCCCTGGCAAACAGTTTGATTTACTCCTGAAACTGTCATTGGATTAGGAATAACCGTAATGGTGGCAGTTGTTGTTGTAACTGTAGAATTGGGTAAGCTGATACAATTAAAGGGAGAATTCACGGAAAGCAACTCAAGATTATAAACTCCGACTAAAGCAGTTGAAACCGGCAGGAAAGCAGTGGATGCTCCCGCAGCACTCGTGATGGTTTGGACAGGTCCACCGTTTAGTGTGTAATAAAAAGTATAAGGCGTCACTCCGCCGGAAGCGGAAAATGTGAATCCGGGAAATGGCAAACTGTTCTGGTAAACTGTGGTAGTTCCGCTAACCATTGAAATCGGATTAATCACAACCAGGATGTCACTGCTAAGATTCAGCGTAATAGTACAACCCAGTGCATCAGTCACACTTTGTAAGGTGTATTGTGTGTTTCCGATACCAGATATCGGTACGGTCAAAACAGCAAAATCATTCGAGCCCCCGGAGGTAATTGTTTGAGGACTTCCTCCGTTTACGCTGTAAACAAAAGTGTAGGGTGCCGTTCCTGCTGAACCTGTGAAAATGATTTCGCAATTGCCGCCGCTTTCATAACAAATCGTATCTGATGGAGAAATGGTGCCGTCGCAGGCAATAGCTTGAAGTGTTGAGAAGGCAAGGGTTAATATTAGGTAGAAGTGTTTCACGCAGTTGTAATTGCATCAAATATAAGTTTAAAAAGTGAATTTGAATCTGTGCTTATCCCTAAACTAAAAAGTTTTTACTAAACACCATTTTGCACTGAATATTAGAACCTTGATTTACGAAAACCAAATACCTGACTTCAATTGAAAATCCTTTTAGCTACCTTTGCTCCATGAATAAAATTTCTCAATCCGATTTCTCACTTGAAAAACTAGGTATTACGTCTTTGAATGAGATGCAGCTGGAAATGTTACAATCTGCCAAAACGAATAAAGACATTATTCTACATGCGCCAACAGGTTCAGGCAAAACGGTGGCTTTTTTATTAACAGCCCTGGAGAAATTGAATTAGGAACAAACTACTGTTCAATTTTTGATGATTTCACCAACACGTGAATTGTCTATTCAAATCGAAGATGTATTTAAGAAACTAAGCACAGGGTTCAAAGTAAATACGTGTTACGGTGGACACTCGATGCGTGTGGAGGAAAACAACCTTTCGGTCCCTCCTGCTGTTTTGATCGGAACGCCTGGACGTTTGGCGGATCATGTCCGAAGAGGCAATATTGATTTGTCTGAAGTACATACATTGATCCTGGATGAGTTTGATAAGTCGCTGCAGATGGGTTTTGAGTCTGATATGACCGAAATTGTCCGGGAATTAAAATCACTTCAGAATAAATACCTGGTTTCTGCAACGAAACTGGAGGCAATTCCCGCTTTTACACAGATCAAAAATCCTGTAACAATTGATTTCCTGGTCGAAAAGAGTCATCAGATCAACTATTTCGGGGTGCCGATGAATGACAGCGATAAATTGGACTTATTACTTGAACTCTTGTGTAATCTACCGGAAGGAAAAACAATAATTTTTTGTAATCACCGGGAACCTGTTGTGGAGATCACCGATTTTTTAAAGGAAAACGGAGTTGTTGCTGTGGCTTATCATGGCGGAATGGAACAGGATGACCGCGAAAGAGCATTGATCCGCTTTCGAAACGGGAGCTCAAATTTCCTGGTTTCTACAGACCTTGCAGCCAGAGGACTGGATATCCCCGCAGTTGAACATGTGATCCATTATCAGTTGCCTTTGAAAGAAGCTGAATTTATTCACCGAAGTGGCAGAACCGGTCGACAAGATGCGGACGGAGTTGTTTTCATGTTGCTCGACTCAAAGAAAAACGTTCCTGATTTTATTCCGGAGCACCATCAATATGAAGTTGTTCCCAATGAACCGCTTCCGGAACTCCCGAAATGGAAAACCATTTACATCAGCGCAGGAAAAAAAGACAAAGTAAACAAGATCGATATTGTTGGTTTCCTGCATAAAATGGGCGGATTGAAACAAGAGGAGATCGGACTGATCACCGTAATGGATTACAGCTCTTTTGCAGCAATCAGCAGCGATGTTGCTGAAGATGTTGTTCCTGAGTTAAGAGATCAGAAGATTAAGGGAAAAAAACAAAAGATCGGCTTCGCACGATAATTCGGCATGAGGAATTCATAATTCCAATTAGCCTTCAGCTAATTGAGGAAATCGCTTCATCGTTTCGATAATAATCTCCGGCGTTGGATTCGCTAATTTGCGTTTCTCCGTATCGATCCAAGCGCCGTCAATTGTGATGGTTGCGCACAACTCCCCTCTTTGATTGGTCAGTATGTGCTGCATTGTCCAGCGTGATCCGTCTGCTGTAATGGATTTCATAGCCAGATTGATTGTTATTTCATCATGCATGTGAATTTCTTTTCTGAAAACACATTCTTCACGGAATAAGATCGGTCCGAAATGGTTCTCCTGCATTACTTTTAATGAAAGTCCCAATTTATTCAAAACTTCAACACGCTGCTGTGCTCCCCAATCATAATAAGCACTGTGTCTAACGTGGTAATTCGGATCTAAATCCGACCAACGAACGGAAACCGGTTTACTAAATAAATCCATGTTTTTTTACCGTGAAAATACAAAATATTTATGCGCGCAGAATATTTCTCTTATTTCAGCATTCCACTTAATTCGCAATTCGTAATTGGGAATTCGGAATTAACAGGCAATTCTTAATAAACATTACTTTATGAATAAATAATAGCTGCTCTAACGGTTGCCTGTGTCAAAAGCTCCCGCAGTCCTCAAAATCAATGCTTTAATAAAGCGATTTTTTGTCTTCAAAAGCAAAGCTTTTTCTTCTTATTTTTGCTCCTCATCAAAATGAACTACCGGTTTTACCGTTAGTAAAACAGAATAAATTGCGCTAATGAAAAAAGTCTTAGGGATTTCTGCCTTCTATCACGATTCTGCTGCCGCTTTGGTTATTGGAGGTCGAATCATTGCCGCAGCGCAGGAAGAACGTTTCACACGCGATAAACACACTCCGGATTTCCCCGTTGAAGCAGTAAAATATTGTTTGGAAGAAGCCGGACTTGAATTGGATGACCTCGATGCCATTGTTTTTTATGATAAACCGCTCCTGAAATTTGAGCGCTTGCTTCAAACTTATTATTCCTTTTCTCCCAAAGGTTTGCTCTCGTTTCTGAAAGCAATTCCTGTTTGGATCAATGAGAAAATGTTCCTAAAGAAAATGATCCACGAAGGATTGAAAGAAGTGGGATCGTACGATAAGAAAAAAGTGAACTTGCTTTTCCCTGAACATCATTTATCGCACGCTGCAAGTGCTTTTTATCCTTCTGCATTCCGTGAGTCCGCTATTCTGACAATCGATGGTGTTGGTGAATGGTGTACAGCTTCTATCGGAATTGGGAACGGTGAAAAGATCGAGCTTTTACGTGAAATGGAATTTCCCCATTCGGTGGGATTGCTTTACAGTGCGTTTACTTATTATTTGGGGTTCACCGTCAATTCCGGGGAATACAAGCTCATGGGGTTAGCTCCTTATGGAAACGAGCATGCTGATCAAACCAAAGAATTTATCGCGAAAATAAAATCGGAGTTAGTTGATATTAAGGAGGATGGATCTATTTGGTTAAACCAAAAGTATTTCAATTATGCAACAGGGCTTCGTATGGTTCACGACCGGAAATGGAAGGAGTTGTTCGGAGTTGGTCGCAGGGAAGTAGAAGCTGAATTGGAACAGGTGCATTGTAACCTGGCAATTGCCATTCAAAAAGTGACCGAAGAGATTGTGATTAAAATGGCTAAAGAGGCTAAACGACTCACAAATTCGGAATATCTGTGCATGGCCGGAGGTGTGGCACTAAACTGTGTGGCCAACGGAAAGTTACTGGAAGAAAATATCTTCAAAGAAATATACATCCAGGCTGCTTCCGGTGATGCAGGTGGAGCTTTGGGTGCTGCATTGGCTGTTTCTCACATGTATTTCGAGGAAGAACGGATCATTGATTATACATACGATCAAATGAACGGAACTTATTTGGGACCGGACTATTCCGAGAAGGAAATCCAGTCCATGAATAAGCACAACAATGCACGATACAATAAGCACGATGATTTCAACGATCTGACATCTTTTGTTGCTTCCAAATTAGCTGAAGGAAATGTAGTTGGCTGGTTCCAGGGAAGAATGGAGTTCGGCCCGCGGGCTTTGGGAAATAGAAGTATCCTGGGAGACGCACGGAATCCTGAAATGCAAAAGAAATTGAATCTGAAGATCAAGTACAGGGAAGGTTTCAGGCCCTTTGCTCCTTCTGTTCTGGCTGAAGATGCCCGTGAATATTTCGACTTACAGGCTGATTCTCCTTATATGCTGGTGGTTGCACCTGTAAAGGAGAGCAGAAGACTTCAATTACCTGAAAATTACAATGACTTACCGCTTTGGGAACGTTTATACCACCAGCGAAGCGACTTGCAATCCATTACCCATCTGGATTTCTCTGCCCGTGTTCAATCGGTTTATAAAGAAACAAATCCAAGATATCATGCCCTGATCAAGGAGTTTAAAAAACAAACTTCTTACGGATTAGTGGTAAATACCAGCTTCAATGTGCGTGGTGAACCGATCGTTTGTACTCCTTATGATGCATTCAGATGTTTCATGAGTACTGAAATGGATTATTTGGTGATCGGTGACTTTGTTTACACCAAAACTGAACAGGATGATTGGGAAAACAAGGAAAAATGGATGGTGAAATTTAAAATGGATTAATGAAATTAGTGAATAAATTCAAAGTTTTCGTCAAATCAAATAAGCGAACATTTATTGTTTTACTGCTTGCCCTTATTAGTTTGTTTTGTTACAATGTGACTAAAAACGGAATCGGCGACGAGATTTTTGCATGGGTCAGACTTTGGAAATATACTTCGCTCTTATTACTCCTTTTTACTTTTTACCTCTTATTTTTAAAAGGAAAACGGGTTATTCTGGCCAACCTGACCTTGGTTGCTTTGCTTCTGCTGATCGTTGAAACCGTTCTCTTTTTTGTATTGGGAATGCCTTCCGCTTTTAAAAAGGATTTTAGTATCCCTGATTTGCCGGAAGATCATATTGCGCGACAAGTTGGGACGGCTTACTATCCTGATAGTGTTTATCACGATGTAAAAGTAGTTGGTGATAATGACACTGTTTTTGATGTGCATTATTCGATCGACCACATGAACAAACGGATCACACCTGGTTTTGATTCGAGTAAAACGGATTACGCCTTGTTTTTCGGTTGTTCGATAGGCTTTGGCTTTGGGCTGGAAGACGATCAGACATTGGCTTACCAGGTACAGAAGCAATCTCCGAATACCAATTCATATAACTTTTGTATTTCGGCTACAGGAACCAATCACATGCTGGCTCAACTTCAATACCGGGATCTGTCAAAACAGGTTGCTGAGAAAGATGGCTGCGGGTATTACATTTTCTTTTGGGATCATATTTACAGGGCGATCGGAACGATGCACCGCTATACGGAATGGCTTCATTTGGCTCCCTATTACGAAATGAAAGACGGAAAACTGCTGCGTAACAAATCATTTAAGGATGGACGACCTTTTATTTCAGGAATGTATGAACGTTTATACCAAACCAACATTGTGAAGTACTTCGAAGCAGATCTGCCTTTGAAATTGAATGAAACCCACTTTGATCTGGTTACTGAAATGGTGCTTGAAACAAAAAAAGAATACGAAAAACAATTCGGTAATGATAAGTTCTACCTGGTTTTCTATCCGAATTATGTGGCTTACACCCCGGAGGAAATGCGAATTTTTAAATCTTATTTGACAAAGAAGAAGATTAAGTTTATAGATTTGTCGAAAGTAATTACCTATCAGGGGAAATACACTTTGGGAGGAGACTCACATCCGAATGCGGAAACCAATAAATTAATTGCAAATTACCTTCTTCAGCAAAAGAAGAAGCAACACTTGAACTAAATGGAATTTTTACGCGACTTATGGCGCTTTATGAAAGAGCGAAAGAAATTTTGGTTAGCACCTGTAATTATCATTCTTCTTTTAATCGGAGTTCTGATTGTATTTGGCGGCTCCAGTGCCCTTGCACCTTTTATTTATTCCTTGTTCTAAGTTTTCACCATGAGCGCTCCCAAACAAAAGGCCTCCAATCCTGCTAAAACTGTTCTGACAATCGTTGTCGGTTTTATCCTCGTCTATCTCATCACTAAAATGAAATGGAGTTTGTCTGTAGCGTTTTTTGTAGGACTCGCAGGAGTATTATCCAATTTCATCGCCAAACAGATCGATTTTGTATGGATGAAACTGACATTGGTCCTAAGCTACATTGTTCCGAACATTGTGCTAAGCCTTATTTT
>CAMPIU010000031.1 GCA_946886545.1 uncultured Flavobacteriales bacterium
GGATCATGGTTTTTATTATTTCTGTCACAAATTAAGTATTTATATTTAAGCTTTAGTTTAAAATTATTCGGTTTTCATGAAAGCATCAGTTGGGTTTAGTGTTTTGACGGCAATCTTTTTTGGGTTAAACGCTTTTGGACAAAAGAAAATACTTGGTCCGGAAGTTTATAATTCCTGGAACAGGATTGGTGATGTGCAACTTTCTCAGGATGGGAAGTTTAGCGTGTATTCTGTGAAACCTTATCGGGGAGACGGATTTTTGTATTTGGTGAACCTTGAAACGGGAACAAAGGATTCAATTGCCCGCGGATATGAACCGAAATTTGACGAAAGCGGCTCTTACGTCGTTTTTAAGATCCATCCCGGATTTGATACTTTGCGGAAAGTAGAGTTGGCAAAAGTGAATAAAGATAAATGGCCGAAAGACTCACTTGGAATTTGGTTTGTGAAAAAAGATTCCCTTGTAAAATACGACCAGGTTAAGGAATTCGAGCTTTCGGAAATGGGGAATGCGCTTGCATTTCTTTCTGTGAAAAATGAGTGGCCGAAGGGATATCTGACGAAAAGTGAAGTAAAAAAAGAAAAGAAACAGGAAAAGAAAAAAGGGAAGATTAAAACAGATGGGAAATTGCTCACATTGATCGATCCGACTTCCAAAAAGAAGAAGTGCTTTAAAAACGTCACTCAGTTTGAAGTAAGCAAAGACGGGAAGTATGTACTTTTTGTACAGCAGGAAAAATTCAAAAAAGACTCTGTGCGTTTGGGTATTTACGATTTTACTAAGAATGAAGTGTGGAATGACCGGAAACGCGTTACGGAATATGCAGGGCTTAGTTTTTCCGGGAAGAATAATGTATTGCTGGGATTGGCAACGGTTGATACCGCTTCCGATAAACGCTGGTCGCTATTCATGATCCACCCGGAAACGAAGGAACTGAAGCAGTTGCTTGATACATCCATGAAATTCGACAACAATGAAGTGCTGTCTTCCAATTTCAAACCGTATTTGAACAAGCAGGATTCGGATATCTTTTTCGGTGTAGCTGACAAGCCGGAAAAACCATTCAAGGATACTTTACTGGAAACCGAAAAATCAAAAGTAGACGTATGGCATTGGAAAGATGACCGTTTACAGCCTCAGCAGCTGGTGGAACTGAAGAAAGATCAGAGCAAAACGAACCTGGCAGTTTATCATTTAAATACAGGACAGGCGGTTGTTCTCGGAAATGACAGCTTGCGCGTTTATTCATCCGAGCGATACGACCAACAAGTGCTTCTGGCAAGTTGCGATGCAATGTATCGCTATGAAACCTGGAATACGATGAACCCGACCAATTATTACCTCGTTCGCGTTTCAGACGGGAAAATTTCGACCTTGAGAGAGAAAGTGTATAACCGGGTTTCCTTGTCTCCGAATGGAAAATACTTTGTGTTTTGGAATGAACGGGCAAAGAAATATTATCTGATGGACGTAGATTCACAGGTGGAGGAATGTATTACCTGCAATTGGAAAGGAAATTTATATGAAGATAAAAACGGGATGATCGAAGACGATGAACCGCAGGGTCTTATTGGTTGGGGACCGAACGATCAGAACCTGTTTATCCAGTCGGATAAGGATATTTTATCGTATGATCTGACTTCCGGTAGTTTGAGATCGATTACGAATGTTTTACAAAATTCTGATTCCGATACGAATTATCATTATGCTTTATTTAATCTCAATCCGGATTCCGTGCGTTACTATCCGGAAAACACCTTGTTGACCCGCTTTAGCAAAACGAGTAAAATGATGGATGTTTATCGCTTGAAAGGCTCAATTTCGAATCCGAACTTCGAATTAATCTCCGGATCCAATCATCATTATTTCAATTTTATAAAAGCAAAAAGGGATAATCAGATCATTTTTAACCGCTCATCAAACAGCGATTTCCCGGATTTGTTTGCGACCGCAAAACCGGGTGCTGAAATTGTTCAGATCTCCCGGGCCAATCCGCAGCAAAGCCAATACAATTGGTCAACTGTGGAATTGATCAAATGGACAAGTTATTCCGGGATTCCTTTGGAAGGTTTAGTATACAAACCGGAGAATTTTGATGAAAACCAGGAATATCCTTTGTTGGTTTATTTCTATGAGATGTATTCGGATGATATTCACAACCATTATGCTCCCAAACCAACCGCTTCGATCATTTATCCTACCGAATATGCTTCAGCAGGATACGTTGTTTTCATCCCGAATATTCGGTATACCGCAGGACATCCAGCAAACAGTGCATACGATTGTATTTTGAGTGGAACAGACGCCGTTTTGAAAAAATACAGCAACATTGATCCAAAAAGAATGGGACTCCAGGGACAGAGTTGGGGAGGATATCAAACAGCTCAATTGATTACCATGACTGATCGCTTTGCGGCGGCCATGGCAGGAGCTCCGGTAGGAAATATGTTCTCCGCTTATGGCGGAATTCGCTGGGGATCCGGTTATAGCAGGCAATTTCAATACGAGCATTCTCAAAGCAGAATCGGAAAAACCATTTGGGACTCACCTGAGTTGTATGTGGAAAACAGTCCGATCTTTGGCTTACCGAAAGTAAAAACACCTCTCCTGATCATGCATAACGATGAAGATGGTGCTGTTCCGTGGTACCAGGGGATTGAGTTGTACACCGGTTTGCGTCGTCTTCAAAAACCGGTATGGCTTTTAAACTATAATGGTGATGATCATAACCTGATGAAGCCGGCAAACAGAATGGATTTAAGTATCCGGATGCGCCAGTTTTTTGATTTTTACTTGTTGAATAAACCGGAGCCTTTGTGGCTGAAAGAAGGAATTCCCGCCATCCATAAGGGTAAGAAATTCAAATATGAGTTAACAGAATAAAAAAAGGGGCGAAAAATTTTTCGCCCCTTTTTTTTTGTAAAATGAATGGTTAAATAAAAACCGTTTCTTCTGATGTTTCTTCCTGCTCAACTTTGATGATGCCGTTTCCCACGGCACCACCCAAGCTTGCTTTTATTTTAAATACGGCGACTCCACATTGCCCCAACTGATAGATATCGTTGTAATTGAATGTGGCTTCACCCTGCTCATTGGTCGTTGCTACTTTTGGTGCTCTTAATGATCCGTGACCTTCAGAGCCCGCTGTTTCTTCACCGATCAATTCCACTGTTGCACCTGCTACACGGCTATTGTTCTGATCCAGAACATAGATTTTCGCAATCGTATCTTCTTTCTTTCTGCAAGAACCGATACTTATAATTGCTGCTCCGATAGCAAGAGTTAAAATTGAACGTGATAACATAACACACTGATTTGATGATTGCAATTTCGAACATAAAAGGCGACCAAGCCATTTGAAATGAATAAAAGTGCCTTACGGATGTTCCTTTTCGGATTTTGTATGAATAAAAAACCCTGACGTTCGCAAGTACGAAGTCAGGGTTTAAAATATTGAATTTGAAGTTACTGGATAAAAACAGTTTCTTCGTTTTCTTCTTCTTGTTCAATTTTGATGATCGCTTCACCGGTAAGCGCATCTTTTTTGGCTTCAATGTTTAGAACAGCTACTCCGGCTTGTCCCAATTGGTAAACATCATTAAAGTTAAATGAAGCAATACCCGAAGCATCGCTCAGGGTTGTGTCAAAAAGAACAACCGGCGGCGAATTCGGAACAGTTGATTCACCCTTTAGTACAACTTGTGCTCCTGCAACTCGTTGGTTATTAGCATCCAAAACATAGATTAATGCAGTAGTGTCCTTTTTCTTTCTACAACCTGTAGAAGAAAAGATAACACCCATGCCAATAATAAGTGCTCCGAAAAATGCTGTTTTTATAAGTGTATTCATGTTATTCAATATTATGATTAAGGCTCAATAATAACAGTTAAAACGTTGGTGATATGCGCTCTACAGCGGATGTAACCCGAACCCTCTCTTATATCTGTTTTTACCAATACGTCGAAATAACCCGTAGTTTCCTTCTTTCCCAACATACTGAAAAAGCTTTCCATATCGAAATAGGCAAAACCGGATGAGTTTGTTTGAACTGTATCTACATATTCAGGTGTTGCAGGATCTGAATTAACATCTCCGATAATCACGACCTTCGCATTTTCGACCAATTCATTGTTTTCCGAGCGGACAAAAACTTTTAATATGGAAGGATCTTTCTTACAGGAAGACAATACAATAAGTATCGTAATCAAGGATAAATATCCAATATTGCGTACCATTTTGTTCATAGTGTTGTTTTTTTCGTTGTAAATATAATCTTTTTGCGATTATAATCTGATTGTCTACAATTTCGTAACTTCGTTGCTCGAAAAAGTATGTTTTTAAACATCAAATTAAAAGAAAAAGTTACATTTCTGGTAATATTTTTTTAGAAAGACGTTTAGAAACTAAAAAGGTTGTAAAAAAAGGATGAAAGAGCAAATCGCTGCAGCTAAGGAAGCTATTGAAAATTATACCCTGACAGATCTGAATTCTGTTGAAGCATTTCGTATTCACTTTTTGGGTTCAAAAGGAGAATTAAAGAACCTTTTCGGTGAGTTGAAGAATGTTCCCAACGAGGAGAAGAAGGAAGTGGGGCAGCTTTTGAACGGCTTAAGAATTTTGGCTGAAGAAAAATGGATGCTTTCCAAAGAGAGCCTGGAAAATGTTTCCGGTACCGATTCGGATGTGGATGTTACAAGACCTGCAGAGCCGGTTCCTTTCGGTGCAAGGCATCCGCTTTCCATTGTTCGCAGTGAGATCATTGCCATTTTTGAACGTATCGGTTATTCGGTTTCCGAAGGACCTGAGATTGAAGACGACTGGCACAACTTCTCTGCTTTAAACTTCCCGCCGGAGCACCCGGCATGAGATATGCAGGATACTTTCTTCATTGAAAAAGGTGAACGTGAAATGGCTTTGAGAACACATACTTCCTCTGTTCAGGTTCGTGTAATGGAATCTTCCACACCGCCCATCAGAACCATTTCTCCGGGAAGGGTTTACCGGAACGAGGCAATTTCAGCCCGTGCTCATTGTTTCTTTCACCAGGTTGAAGGTTTATACATCGATAAAAACGTTTCTTTCGCCGATTTGAAACAAACGCTTGATTATTTTGCAAAATCTTTGTTCGGAGATAAGGCAAAAATCCGCCTCAGACCCTCTTACTTCCCGTTTACCGAGCCAAGTGCGGAAGTAGACGTTTCGTGTACGATCTGTAACTCGAAAGGATGTAATGTGTGTAAATATACCGGCTGGCTTGAAATTTTAGGCTGTGGGATGGTGGATCCGGCAGTTTTGGAAGCTTCCGGGATCGATTCGGAAGTATACACCGGTTTTGCCTTCGGAATGGGAATTGAGCGCATTGCCCAATTGAAATTCAGGGTAAACGATCTGAGATTGTATTCCGAGAATGATGTGCGTTTCCTGAAACAATTCAAAGGAGTGAACTTCTGATATGGGACTTTTTAGCAAACAAAAGACTGAATTTCCCTGGGTGAAATTGACAAGCTCCGAACAATTACATGAGTTACTTGCTTCTTCGGAAACGAAACCGGTAGTGCTTTTTAAACACAGCACCCGCTGCAGTATTTCTTCCATGGCACGTACCCGTTTTGAAAACAATATGGATCCGGAGAAGGCAACGTGCGTGTATTTGGATCTCTTGGTATACCGTCCCTTATCTGCTGAAATTGAAGCGCTGACAAAAGTAGAACATCAATCTCCGCAGGCAATTCTAATTAATAATCACCAAGTCATTTATACTGAAACACATTCCGGTATAAATGCACAAGACATTTTGAAACTCATTTAAGTATGAAAAGAAGATACGGAATCATTGTTCTCCTCATTTTGGTATTGGCCGCGTTTATTGTTGTGCCTTTGATGAAAAACGGAGGAGGAACTGAAGATACTGAAATCGCTAAGTTGGAGGTTCCTGGTGATATCCAGGCAAAGTTCGGGGATAATATTCCGATCAAACTGAGTATTCCGGAAGGACTGGCGAAAGTGGAACTGATCTACAATGATTCGGTTTTTGAAACCTGGAATAATCCGAAAGCGCAAACGAGAGTGGTTGCCATGCAAACGAATTTTTACGGTGTCGGAACGAGATCATTGATTCTGCGTTCCACATTTAAGGACGGAACTATTTTGGAAAATTCATGCAATGTACGCGTGGTTTCGGATGTTACACCGGAGCTGTTGTTTGCGAAGATTATCAAAGAATACCCCCACAACCCGGAAAATTACACCCAAGGGTATGAGTTCGACGGAAATCAGTTGTATGAAGGAACCGGTGATCCCGGACAACAAGGGAAAACATTGGTTGGTCCTGTTTCACTGCAAACAGGTGCTTTCAGTGAACCGAAGAACGGTTTGGACGCAACGTATTTCGGAGAAGGAATTACCATTTTGGGAGATTTGTTGTATCAGGTAACCTGGCAAAACAGCAAGTGTTTCGTTTACGATAAGAAAACGATGGTATTGAAGGACGAATTCAATTATGTCGGACAAGGCTGGGGTTTGTGTAACGACGGAAAATCCATTATCATGTCGGATGGTTCGGAGCGCATTACTTTCCGTGATCCGAAATCTTTCCAGGCAACCCGTGTAATTGAGGTTTACGATAATGTAGGTCCCAGAACACAGTTGAACGAGTTGGAATACATCGACGGGAAGATCTATGCGAATGTTTATACCACGGGAACTGTCCTGGTGATTGAACCGAATACCGGAAAGGTTTTGCAGGAGATTGATGCGAATGAATTGGTTGTTCGTGGAAAAAACGGGGGAGATGTGTTGAATGGAATTGCATACAACAAGCTCACCAAGCAAATTTTCATGACCGGTAAATACTGGCCAAAGACTTTCGAAGTTCAATTCCACAAGTAGAAACAAAGCATGATTTCTCCTTACAACGACGAGTACTTTATGCGTCAGGCATACATGGAAGCACAAAAGGCTTTCGAATTGGGCGAGGTCCCGGTTGGTGCCGTTGTTGTTGTAAATAACCAGATCATTGCCAGGGCACATAATCTTACAGAACGGCTTCACGATGTAACGGCGCATGCAGAGATGCAGGCAATTACTGCGGCTTCGGAATACTTAGGTGCAAAGTACCTGAAAGATTGTACGCTTTACGTGACGGTTGAACCCTGCGTGATGTGTGCGGGAGCCCTTTACTGGTCGCAGCTGGACAAGATCATTTTTGCGGCACGGGATGAAAAAAGAGGTGCCGGGCGTTTTCAAAACGAATTGTACCATCCTAAAACAGTGGTAAGCAAGGGTCCGATGGAAAACGAATGCTCCCAGCTGATGATTGATTTTTTTAAAAGTAAGCGTTCTTGATGAATCCCAATTTTTTAAGGGTAAGCTAAATCAGAAACTGATTTCAACCTGTCACCAATTAAATTTCACCATTTATCCACATCCATTCCTTTACTGACAAAAGCTGTCTATTTTTGCTGAAAGACATTTTATGCAGCAAGAAATTGTATTGGAAGTCAAAGACTTGGTAAAGAACTTTAAAAACGTTCAGGCAGTAAAGTCGATCAACCTGAATCTCCACAAAGGAGAAGTGCTTGGTCTGCTTGGTCCGAACGGTTCCGGTAAGACGACCACCCTTGCCATGTTATTGGGAATTTTGCATCCCACAAGCGGCTCGTTTTCATGGTTTAACAGTGGTACAAAGGATGAGAATCGCAAGCGGATCGGTAGTTTACTGGAGACCCCCAATTTTTACCCTTATTTGAATGCATACGACAATCTGAAAGTTGTCGGGATCATTAAAAATGTGGAAAATCTGCAGGAACGGATCAATTCTGTTTTGGAATTAGTGGATTTGAAGGAACGCGGCAAAAGACCTTTCCGGACCTATTCTTTGGGAATGAAACAACGCCTGGCAGTTGCAGCGACCTTACTTTCCAATCCGGAAGTACTGGTTTTGGACGAACCTACAAATGGCCTGGATCCGCAAGGAATTGCAGAAATGCGCCAATTGATCATTGACATTGCCAAGGAAGGGAAAACCATTATTTTGGCTTCACATATTCTGGCAGAAGTACAGATTATTTGCTCACATGTAGTCATTCTTCGCGAAGGAGAAATGGTTTATAACGGTTCAATGAACAGTTTGTTAAACCAGGAGCAGGCATTCCGTTTAAGTGCTGCAAATATGGACCAATTGGAAAAGGCGCTAAGTTTGCTTCCCGGAATTTCCATTGCAGAACGGACAGAACATGATTTGCTGGTGACTTGTAATGAGAAAACGGAAGGAAGTTTAATCAATAAGCACTTGGTTGAACAGGGTGTTTATGTCTCGGAATTACACGCATATCAAAAGAATTTAGAAACCATTTTCTTAGAAAAATTGACCAAATGAGAGAGTTGATTGCCATCGAATACGCGAAATTGAAAAAATTTCATGCGTTAAAAATTATATTCGGAGTATACATGTTGGCCGTTCCGGGCTGGATGTATTTCATGAATTTCTTTTTCAAACTCGAACCGGGTTTAAAGGCATTGTTCACCAGTGATAATCCCTTTGATTTTCCTCATATTTGGAGTTATATCACCTTCAGTGCCAGTTTTTTCAATATTTTGCTTGCTGTCATCATAGTGGTATTGACTACGAATGATTTCCAGTATAAAACCATGCGACAGAATATTATTGACGGGATGAGTAAGCAGAAAGTGATCCTGAGCAAATTCCTTTTGGTGTTTTTCCTAAGCTCAATTGCCTCAATTTACACCTTTTTGGTTGGTCTGGTAATCGGTTTGCTGGAATCCACTACATTCGATTGGTACCAGAATATTCACCTCATTGTGTTATACTTTGTTCAAACACTGGGTTATTTTAGTTTTGCCTTTTTATTCGCTATTGTGGTAAAACGTCCGGCAATCGCCATCGTGTCGTTTATTTTGTATTTCCCGGTCGAAACGATCCTCGGTAAAATCATAAGTAGTGAAGCGTACCAGGTCTTCCCACTCAAAGTGTTTGCTGATTTAACTCCAATGCCTTTCTTTAAAGCCATTTTAGCATCCGCAAAAGATAAAAGCGGTCAAATGCCCTGGATTTTAGATACGGATATCCGAATTATTCTAAGTTTGGTTTATGTGTTTTTGTTTTTCTTCTTATCGTATTATTTACTCAAAAAGAAAGATCTGTAGCAGAAACCTGTTTGGATCATAAGGATTTATAGCTAAAAATGTTAACAAACTAACAAGTTTTTGATTTTAGAGATAATGTTCTAAATTGCAGCACATTAAACTTCTACTATGAAAAGACTATTACTATGTATTGGCCTGTTTACGGGCTTCTCAGCTATTTCCCAAACAACAATTTTCCAGGACAACTTCGAATCAGGTGCCGGAAACTGGACCTTAAACTCCAATGACCTAAGCGGGACTTATACTTCCAACCATTGGGTAATCAACAATTCCTTTACCGGCGGAAGCGGTTCTTTTACCTGCATGGGTTTCCCGTTCTCCTTTACTGTAGGCGCCACACCTTCACAACCTGCAGGAATTTCTCCGGCAAATGCTAACTATATGCATATTTCCAGTTTAGCAGGAGAAACCAGTGGCTTAACCAATGCAAATTTCATCGCTGCAGATGGTGTATGTAATTTTGATGAAAGTAATTTCACTAAGATGACCAATGCGGTTTCCACGCTCGGGTTTTCAAATGTAACATTGTCTTATTGGCAACTGATCGGTGGGGAATCCGGATTTGTTTCGGGTGAAGTGTATTACTCACTTGATAATGGTGCTACATGGGTCCTGAAAACCGGAAATATGGTTGGTGTTACCACCTGGACAAGCAATACGCTGACCGATCCTGCCTGGGATAATGTTGCTTCACTGAAAATTGCATTTCGCTTTTTGAATACAGTTGGAAGCGCACCTATTGATCCGTCATTTTCAATCGATGATGTGCATATCACAGGAACTACAGCTGCCAGTGCTTCGTTAACTACGGGTACAATTACCTCAACAACTTACTGTTCGAATAACAGTATGGCAATTCTGGTACCTTTTACGGTTTCCGGAACGGTAAATGCAGGAAACGTGTATACTGCCCAATTATCCAATAGCACCGGATCATTTGCAGCACCAACTGCAATAGGAACTTTGACTTCAACTGCTACCGGAAACTTAAATATCTCTGCAATGATCCCGAGTGGATTAACTGTTGGAACGGGATACCGAATTCGTGTTGACGCTTCCGATCCTGCTACGATTGGTATGGATAACGGGACAAATCTTATCGTTGCTGCACCTCCGTCTGTTTCCGTAAGTTCTGTTCCGGCTAACGGAACTATTTGTTCCGGGCAGTCTGCTGCTTTATCCGCAACGGGTGCTGCCAGCTTTGTTTGGAGTCCGGCCGGATCAATTGATAATCCAAATGCTCAGAATGTTTCTGCAACTCCTGGTGCTACGCAAGTTTATACCGTGGTGGGAGCAAACGTAAGCGGATGTTTGGATACTGCAACATTTACCGTGACTGTTCAAAACTGTGCCGGATTGGAAGAAGCATCTTTCGGAGATTTTGAATTGTTCCCGAACCCGGTGAATCATACATTACAAGTGAATTTCGGTGAATTGAAGGATATTCAGGCAGTATCTGTTTTAGATCTAGCGGGAAGAAAAGTTCTTACAGATAAGTCGGTTTCATCAATGATCAACATGAGCTCTTTGGAAAGCGGGAAATACTTCCTGGTGATCGAGCATGCGGCGGGAGTTTCGGTGAAAGCTTTTGTAAAACAATAATAGATTTACCTTAAAGAAAAGCTGGCACGAGCGCGACGCTCGCGCCAGCTTTTATAGGATACTCGCGCCAGCTTTACATTTGTGAGAAAGTTGTCAGATGTTAAGACATTAGAATATTAAGACATCAGGACAACTATTTTTACTGCTGTTTCGAGTGAAACCGGTACGGGAAACCAGATAATTCATACAGAAAATGGTTGTTAAATCCTTCACAAAAGTCGCTCTATACTCGCTCTAAAGTCGCTCTATACTCCTGCTATCTACGAGTGACCTAAATACTACCTCTAAAATGAGGTGCTTTTTTACTGTTTTCAGTCTTTATTTCTTCGGATGGTTATTCACAACTATGTGAATGGAAGGGATTTTTACATTTGGTTTGTTCTGACGGATAATTCATAATTAAGTCTTTGTAACTTTGTATTATGAGTTATTCTCCGAAAACCATTTGTGCTTTGTCTACCGCTCCCGGAATGGGGGCTATCGCTTTGATCCGTCTATCCGGAAAAGATGCCATTTCCATTTTGTCAAAAATTGCCGGTAAATCTTTTGAAGCAGCAGCATCACACAGTGCACATTTCGTTCGCTTAAAGAATAGCGACGGATCTGTTCTGGACGAGGTAGTTGTGACCATTTTTCACGAGGGGCACAGCTTTACAGGAGAAAACACGGTTGAAATAGCTTGTCATGGTTCGGTATTTATCCAGCAGGAAATCATTCGTTTGCTTTTGGCGAATGGCTGTGAATTGGCAAAGCCGGGAGAATTTACCATGCGCGCTTTTTTGAACGGCCGGATGGATTTGAGCCAGGCAGAGGCGGTTTCCGACCTAATCGCATCCGAATCTGCACGTGCACACGAAGTAGCGATGAATCAAATGCGCGGATCCTTTTCCAATGAACTGCGCGATTTACGCGAAAAACTGATCCATTTCGCTTCATTGGTAGAGCTGGAGCTTGACTTCGCGGAAGAAGATGTGGAGTTTGCAGACCGGAAGGAACTGCTTGCTTTGGTGACGGAGGTTTTGGCCTATGTACGGCGACTGATTCAATCTTTCGAACTTGGAAATGTTTTGAAGAACGGAGTTCCGGTTGCCATTGTCGGTGCACCGAATACCGGAAAAAGCACTTTGTTGAATCAACTGCTTGGAGAAGACCGGGCGATTGTGAGTAACATTGCCGGTACTACCCGCGACGTCATTGAAGAGACTTTGAACATAGACGGAATTCTTTTCCGCTTAATTGATACTGCGGGAATCCGCGAAGAAGCAGCCGAAGAGATCGAAGCAATGGGAATCCAGCGTTCGCTTGATAAGATCAAACAAGCCAAAATTGTACTGATGCTGAGTGATTACAGCGGGAACAATGCTTCCAGTGAAGGACATTTATCCATGAATCCAGAGGAAACAGGCCGCTGGGCAGATGAACAGGCAAAGAAACATCCCGGAGCCCACTTCCTGGTGATCGGAAACAAATACGATCTGCGTTCGGATCAAAATAATACTTCATGGGAATTCGAAACCCCATTCTTAGCCATCAGCGCTAAAAAGGGAGAGGGAATCGCGGAATTGAAATCCTGGTTGTCCCAACAAATCCTGGGTTCCTTTAATACCCAATCCGATACGATTGTAACCAATGCCCGTCATTTGGATGCCCTTGAAAAAACACAGGACGCTCTTGAAAAAGCAAAATGGGGACTGGAAACCAATGTTACCGGAGATTTTGTTGCAATGGATATCCGCCAGGCCATGTTCTGGCTGGGAAGTATTACCGGTCAGATCTCCGAAGATGATTTGCTGGCAAATATTTTTAGTAAGTTTTGTATTGGGAAGTAATTGTCCTTTTTGACCATAGCCTCAAAAAGGACCAAAAAACGCATTTGGCTTCATTCAAAGCCGTTCACTAAGTGAAAACTATTCGCTGAATCTTTACGAAAAGAAGGGATTTCGCTGTGCTCCATCCAAATGCAACCTAAAGTAGTTTTACAAACACTTTAGGTTTAGCACTTTTCGAAGATTCATGCTTCACAGTTTCCCCTTTTAACGTTCACTTCCGGAATGAAGCCTTGTGCTTCGAAAGCATGTTTTCTCTTTATTATTTCTTCGAGGTTAAAATGGCTCGATTAGAGGGGTGCGGATTTCCGAAGATGATTTGCTGGCAAATATTTTTAGTAAGTTTTGTATTGGGAAGTAACCAATCCTATTATTCGATTCTGCTGGGCGGAAAATATTCGCGCGAACAGTAAAGCAACTTCTTCACTTTGATTACGTTAATAGAAAAGAAGCATGGCGAACTTCTGCTTTATTACTGAAATCGATGAAAAATACACACCACTTTTTATCGAATGAGACCTATAACAAACAAAGCAGCTTACCTGGTTTTTTACAAGGTCTTTTATTCGTGTCACTGCTATTCTTTGCCGACAGAGCGCTAGCTCAGGGCGACAACTGTGACCAGGCCCTGGCCTTAACGAATGTTACCAATTACTGTTCATCCCCAACTCAATATACAAGCAGCAATTCAACCGCAAGTGCATTTACACCTGCAACCTGCTGGACAGCCACCGCTACTTCGGATGTCTGGTTTTCTTTTGTTGCAATTGGTACAAATGTATTAATCTCTGTCAACGGAGCAACAATGCAACAGCCACGAATTGCTATTTATTCCGGAACCTGCGCCGGAGGATTGACACAACCTCCCGGAGGGTGCACCAACGGATCGGGTGGTTCTCCGAATTCACAGCTTTTTAATTCGGGACTCATCCAGGGAACAACTTACTTTATTCGAATCAGTACGACCGCTGCACAAAGAGGATCTTTCCAGTTGTGCATCAATAATTACACTCCGCCGCCAACAGCATCAGCAGATTGCGGTGGAGCAGGGAGATTGTGTAACAAAAACCCGATCAGTGTAACCAACCTGACGAGCGGCGGGGTAAACAACAATGAAAACGCAGGAACCTGCCTTTCCGGTTTCGGGATCTTTGAAACCAAGTCGGTTTGGTACACCTGGACCTGTCACACTGCGGGAACCCTGACGATGGACATCATTCCTGCTAATCAAATGGATGATATTGATTTTATCGTTTTCCAGTTAAGTACCTCAGATCCATGCGGACCAAGAACTGCGATCCGGTGCACGGCAACTT
>CAMPIU010000032.1 GCA_946886545.1 uncultured Flavobacteriales bacterium
ACAGGTTATTTGTCTCTCTTAATAAGTAGTAATTTTATCCTGAAAAGTTAGTTGCTGAAAGTCTTTTGGCTAATTTAAAAGAGAATTCGAATCGATGAAAAAATTGAATAGCGTTTCGCTGGAAGAGATCAATAAGTATTCAAATAATACCATGATGGGACATTTGGATATAAAATGCGTGGAAATCGGAGAAGATTACATTGTGGCTACCATGCCTGTAGATCATCGCACGCATCAGCCGATGGGTTTATTGCACGGTGGGGCAAGTGCAGCCTTGATTGAATCAATTGGTTCCATTGGTTCTACTCTGTTGCTCGATATAAGTAAAGAAGCTCCGGTTGGAATTGAGATCAATGCCAATCATATCGGAGGTGTGAGAACCGGTTCTGTAAAAGGAATAGGGAAGATTGTTCACGCCGGATCACGCACACACATTTGGCAGGTCGACATTTTTGATGAGTCAAACAATAAATTGATCTGTACCGGACGTTTAACCGTTATGATTGTTCCAAGAACGTGAAAGATTTAGTCATTTATAGATTGCCTAAAGAAAAAGCCCCTGTAATCAAAAGAGGAACTTTTTCGGCTTTGAATAAAGGTGAAAAACCTTCCGGATTTGTGGTTTCCGATTTCCTGCATGAACGGACTTTTCATTTCAAAGAATCCCTTGAATTCGATACTGCTTTTGATTTTCATTACGGTAAAGAAATTCCCATTGTTATTTCAAGAAGAGATTACCAGATAGAAGCTCAGGCTTTTTTGAATTCGTTTCCCCTGCTTGGAGTCGAAAAGGGAGTTTTTTCACGGGTCAAACAAACACCTTTTGATGGAGAAAGAGCATTTGATCTGTTTCACATGCTGGAAAGTACCTACCCCAATGCATTTTGTTACCTGATTTCGTCAAAGGAGTTCGGGACCTGGATCGGAGCCACTCCCGAGTTGCTGATGAACCAGGAAGGAATGGTTTGTAAAACAGTTGCCCTGGCAGGAACTCACGGGGAAAATGAAGAGCATGAATGGACACCGAAGGAGCTGGAGGAACATGCTTTTGTAGTAGACGCGATCAAAGAGAGTTTGGAACGGAATGAGTGCGTTGAAATTGAATCCGAAGGACCTTATGTTGTCCATGCAGGACCGGTTCAGCACCTGAAAACCGACTTCAAAGCACTGCTTACAAAACCGAATGCATGGTCGATTGCATTGGATCTGCATCCTACTCCCGCAGTTTGCGGAACTCCAAGAAGAAATGCGATTGAAGCAATTGCAAGCAGGGAAATGCATAACCGCGAATTGTATACCGGGTTTATAGGACTATTTGAAGAAGGAAATACCAACCTGTTTGTAAATCTTCGCTGCGCACAACTCTTTCACGATAAAGCCTTTTTATATGTAGGCGGAGGTTTTACCCTTGATTCTATCCCCGATCTGGAATGGGAAGAAACAGAACACAAGGCTGAAACACTGATGCGTGTGATGAAAAAGATTTATTAGGAGTGAATTGTCAGTTCAACAATTGAACTAATTTCGCTGGAGTTTTTACTTATTACTGATACTTATGAAGATTTCTCTTCTTGTTGCGTTCATTGCATCTTGTTTACTTTTAAATACGGCCCGGGCCCAAAATTTGAAACCTGAAAAAGCAGTTTCATTAAGCATAGATATTCCTCCTGTGAACCTGGATTACATAGGAAACACGAGAATATATGTTGATCCGATCTCAAACGATTCTTACAATATTCGGGGTACATTTATTCGAAAGTTCAATAGCCGGGTCTATACTTTCGAAACATCCGTTGAAGCAAGTGATATGTATGTAACATTTTCAATGAACCGGATCAATAAAAAGAATGCAGCTCCATCAACTTCATCTTCTACAAGTACGGACAAAAAGGGAAATAAAACAACTACAACGACTTATCGCTACGATGGCGAAGAACAAATTGATCTTATTTTTACCTTGAATCTTGCAAACGGAGTTACGGTAAAAACGTATTCAGAATCCGGTTATAGTCAGTATTCGGGCACTTCAACGAAGAATTACGAGAGCGCAAAAACAGAGTATAATAACAACAAATCGAAAAAAGTAGCCGCTACTATTGAGGATTTGGTTGGTAGAGTTTATACTAAAATGTGTGCGGATTATCTGATCGGGAACAGGAATATTGATCTGTATGCAATCGGTGCAAAATCAAAAAAACAAGATTATTCGGATCTCAATAAAGCGGGTGAGCTTTTTACTCAATGGGTAAATACTAATCCAACTAACCAAACCGCTCCCGAAATTATTGAAGCATTGAAATTGTACGACGAAGCTTTATTGGAATACGAGCCGGGATCTAAAAAGAACCGGGTTAACAATGAAATAGCTGCGGTTTGCTACTATCAGAAAGCATGTGTGGAATTCTATTTGAAGAACTACCGAATGGCGGAAGAATTTGTCCTGAAATCGGAGTCATTGGATAAACGGATTCATTTCAGCCAGGAAAATATGAAAGATCTGTTGAAGTTATTAAGAGACCGGAAGGTTTTTAATTGATTTTAGACAATAGTTTTTGTTTAAAAACCTTTCCGATTCTCCATTTTCAATTCTCAATTAAGCTAAATTTACACCATGATTTCAAGTGCAAAATTGGAAGTGCAGCTTTTAGTTGATGGCTGTAAAAAAGTAGGTGTAACACATGTCGTTATTTCTCCCGGATCTAGGAATGCTCCTTTAAGCATTGCTTTTGATGAAGATCCGCACTTCCGGGTTTTTGTTGTACCTGATGAACGCGTTGCAGCATTCTATGCTCACGGGATGGCTCAAAAATTAAAAAAACCGGTTGTGATTGCCTGCACTTCAGGATCTGCTCCCTTGAATTATTATCCCGCTATTGCCGAAGCTTTCTACCAGGAAACTCCTTTGATCGTTATTTCTGCCGACAGACCTTTGGAATGGGTTGATCAGGGCGATGGACAAACTATCCGGCAGGAACGTGTGTTTGATAACATGGTTTTGAAAAGTGCTCAGTTGAATGAAATCCACTCGGATAATCAGCGCTGGCATTTCGAACGGAATTTGTCGGAAGTACTGCAGGCTGCTATCGGAGTAAGAAAGGGTCCGGTTCACTTGAATATTCCTTTCTCGGAACCTTTATATGAAACGACAACGGATATTCATATTCTGAAGAATTGGGTGGAACTTGCCGAAACGGAATCCGTTTTGTCAAAAAACAGCAAAATCAGGTTAGAAAATTTGTGGGCGGGTTCTGAAAAAAGATTGATCATCGTCGGACAGCTTCAAAAAGATCCGGATTTGCAGGAGCAGTTGGAAAAATTGGCTTTAGACGGATCCATTGCTGTTTTGGTAGAACATACTTCCAATATGTACAGTCCGTATTTTGTTTCCAATATAGACAGAACGCTGAACATCATACCAGAATCGGAAGTGAAATCGTTTCATCCTGATTGCATCGTCACAATTGGTGGGGCAATCGTTTCAAAGAAAATAAAAGCATTTCTTCGTCAGTCCAAAGCACCGGTCATTCGTTTTGGAGTAGATTTTCCGTTTATGGATACTTATCAGAATCTGCGTTTTACGGCAGAGATTTCTGCATTGACAGGGCTTAAGTATATTCAGGAACTGGTGGGAATTAATCCGCATAAATCGCGGTTTGGTTTTGCCTGGAAAAAATTGGATCAGTATGGATCCGATGAACAAAAACAAGTTTGTGCGAACCAACCGTGGAGTGATCTGAAAGCGATGGAATTTGTCATGGATATCATTCCTGATCAATGTAATCTGCACATTTCAAATAGTTCCCTGATTCGCTATGCCTTGCTGTTTGATCCGATTAAAACCGTGAATTACTGGTGTAACCGCGGTACAAGCGGAATCGATGGAAGCAGCTCAACAGCAGTTGGATCTGCAATTGCATCACCCAATGAACCGCATGTACTGATCACAGGAGATTTATCATTTTTCTATGATTCCAATGCCTGGTGGAGTAAACATTTACCCCCTAATTTGAGGATCATTGTAGTCAATAATGGAGGAGGAGATATTTTCAATATTATTCCGGGACCTAAATCCACAAAACAATGGAAGAAGATTTTTGTTGCGGAACAGGAATTATCAGCACAAGACATTGCCAAAACTTATCAGTTGGAATATTTCGGAGCCTCTTCTCAAATGGATTTGGATAACCACCTGGAAGCATTCTTTTCAGAAAGCACCAACGAAAAACCGAAGCTTCTGGAAATTAATACGATGAATGAACAGAATAGTGCTGTTTTGGAAGCTTACTTTAAAGCATTTACTAAAAGAGTGTGATTTTGACTCCGCCACCTTTTCCGGGAAAAAATTATTTGAAAGTGCCCCGAGCGGAGTCGAAGGGTAAAACAAAGAGAGCCCAAACTGCTAAAAACTACTACGAAAAAGACAGCTGGACCCTCTGATTGGTTTGAATGCCTCTAAATAGGGCAAGGTTCAATATTGCTAATGTAAGTAAATCAGATATTTAAAACAAAATTTAAAATCTAAAAATTCTGTTAAAAATGAAAAAAATCACAAATCCATTTTTTATAGTTTAATTGACATTAAATTTGTCTCAAAAAAGAAACAGTGGAATTTGATATATTGACAACCGGCATCGGAATTTTTTACCTCGTTGTATTAACCTTATTGGAGATCGTATTAGGTATTGATAACATTATTTTTATCTCAATCATTACAGATTCCCTGGTAAAGCAAGATCAGCGAAAAGCCCGGATTTTAGGTTTGAGCCTGGCCTTAATCATCCGATTGCTGTTGTTGAGTGTAGTCTCATGGATTATGCAATTGGATCAAAACTTTTTATTTAAAGGGATAGAATGGCTCCACTATTTCCCTTATACAGATGAAAAAATTACAGGTCACAGTTTAGTATTGTTGATAGGAGGACTTTTCTTGATATACAAATCGGTTGGAGAGATGCACTCAAGTGTAAAAGGAAGCCATGACGAACTCAAGAAAAAGAAAAAAGTGCGCTTGGGAGCGGTTGTGATGCAAATTGTTGCAATTGACTTTATTTTCAGCTTCGACTCTGTGATTTCAGCTATTGGTATGACGAATGATATTCGCCATGAGGCACATGGGCAAGATCCGTTTGCAATTATTGTTTTGGCTGTGGTTATTTCCATGATTGTCATGTTGATTTTTGCAAGACCGATTGCCAATTTTATCAATGCACGACCAACCATTAAAATGATTGCACTTGGTTTCCTTGTAACGATTGGGGTATTATTGATTGCAGAATCATTCGGTCAGCATATTCCGAAAGGATATATTTATTTCGCAATGGTTTATGCCTTGTTTGTTGAGTTTCTCAATATCCGGATGCGTAAAAATAAAAAGGAACCTGAATTGTGAATCCGGATGCAATCCTGAAAATTCTTGGGATCGAAAATATAGATGAAGCAGCGGATGCACTTGAAATGGAGATTTTTGAACTCAAAAAATCCATTTTGGTAAAACCTTTGTTAAGACTGACGCTCAAATCGAAATTCACTCGCTTGGATTTATTGGCTCAAATGGCAGAAAGCCGACAGCTTTATAAAAATGATGAAGCGCTGCAATTCAGCTATGATTTGGTAATAAGTGATGAGGTGCTTGTTGTCTGGGAGAGCTACATGAAAGCCAGAAGCCAATGGAAAATTGCATTTACTCAAACGCAAACACCGCGTGCTTTGAAAAGTATTCTGGAGGAAGGGTTAAATCTTGAAAGAACATTCTCAGAACAATTTAAAGCTTTGAGTTGGACGGATGAAGAACCGGTGTTCGGAGTGGAACCGGATCCCATGCTGATCCAAAATGGATTGAAACAAGCGGCCGGGAAAGGATGGCTTACATTCGCTGACCTGGAAAAGAATAAAAATGAACTTGAAAAAGACCTGTTGCTAGCGATAAAGCGCTTATCTTTGCTGCCGAAATACCTGTGAGCAATATTGAAAATAGTTAAAAATCATGAGTGAAGGACCGTTTGATAAATTGAGAGAGCAACTAAGCTTGGAAGAATGGCCGAATGTCTATTTCTTTAAATTTATTGTACCCAATACCCCGCAATCTTTAGCTCAAACGACTGCTTTATTTGATGAAACGGCGCAGATTCAGTTTCATGAGTCGAGCAATGGTAAATTTGTAAGCGTAAGTGTGAAAGAACTAATGCTGGATGTAGATTCGATCATTGCAGTATATGAAAAAGCTCAAATAATCCCGGGAATTATTTCCTTGTAAAATATGAAAAAAAGAACCGTTTTGACCTTGATTGGTCTTAGTTTCATGATTACCTTACTGATTTTGTTCCGGGTAAATTTTGTGAAAGGAATCCGCTCCTGGGAAAGCAAAGTTTTGGGAACCTTAATCGCGCTGACGGCAATTGTAATGTTGTATATCGCTTACAAATCTGTGATTAGGTACTTTTCAAAAGGAACTTTGAAAAAAGAAGATTACGCATTGCTTTTTGATTTGGAAAACAGAGAACAAAGTGATGAAGTGGAGTTTTACTTTACGATCGAGCAAAACAAAAAAGTTGTGTTTTCAATTTTGAATGAAAAAATGGAAGCAATCAAAATTCTTCAGGATAAAGAGTTTTCTTCGGGCGGTCACATAGTCCGCTTTGATACCAAGGACCTGGATAACGGAATCTATTTCTATTGCCTGGAAACAGATAATCAGAAAACAATGAAAAAAATGTTTGTTCAGCATGACAATCTGACAGTGTAAATTGTCTTGGCAAAGCTTTTGACAAACAAAAAACAAATAGTAACTTTAGACCGACGAAAGAAGTCGCATAAAATTGAAACAATTATGGCATTAGAAATCACAGATGCAAACTTTGAAGAGCTTGTATTGAAATCAGACAAACCGGTAATGGTAGACTTTTGGGCAGAATGGTGTGGTCCATGTAGATTGATCGGTCCAATCGTTGAAGAAATGGCAAATGAATACGATGGTAAAGCAATCATAGGAAAAGTAAACGTAGACTTAAATCCGGGAGTTTCTGCTCAGTTTGGAATTCGTAATATCCCTACAATCATTTTTGTTAAGGGTGGAGAAATTGCTGACAAATCAGTTGGTGCTGTTCCGAAAGGACAGTTGACTGCCAAGTTGGATGCATTAATTTAATTTTAGAATTCAATAAAATAAAGGTCCGGCCCGATAGCTATCGTGGATCGGACTTTTTTTTGAAATTCACAACCGGTTTACATGAAAAATTTTTGGAGACGCCTGCGATTATATGGATTAGGCTTTGGGGTAGGATTGATCTTTGTTTTTTTCTTTTTTAGAAACAGAGGCTGTACCTGGTTGCCCGAAAACAGGGTTAAAAACACTTTTCTGGGAAAAGTAATTGTTATTTCGGAAGATAATCAACGGATTTTTGATCAGCATCAGTTAAGTGATAAGACGATCATATCTTTTTTGAATGACGGATCCATTTCCTTTGGCTCAAGCAAAAAGCAAGGAAACACGAAAGTTTATAAGATTGAAAAAGAAATAAATGGTAAGAATATAGCCTTGTGGTTTTCCATGCCGGAAGATGCTTTTGTTGCTGAAGCGGTTTGGCCGAAAGGCTCCATTCAAAAATTTAAAAGTACCATAACAGGATATGGTCGTATGATCCATTTCCCGAAAGTGAACAGTCTTGTTTACCTCAAAGAGAGCGATGAGTTGACAAAACAAATGGCTGAATTTGGAATTAAGGATGAGGAACACGTTCAGTTTTTGATGAAGACATCCGGATTGATCGACTTTTCAAAATCAAAATTGAATGCCGAGCCTATGCCTGAACAGTTCGTTGTTTTACCTCGTAAAAATGGTGACACATTAACTGCCAGAACGACTTGGTATAAAGATCACGTCGAATTTTATGAATTCTAACGTAAATAGCATTGGATTTAAGGCAGTTTCATCACAATGTTCTGTTAATAAATCCTATTTTAACACTCACATAACCTAAAGGTTTTTACTAATTTTGTCCAATGGAATTTTCAGCGCTGCAAATAGCTACTATCCTAAATGGTGAAGTCGTTGGTAACTCGGATGTTACAGTTGCTGGCTTAGCTAAAATTGAAGAAGGAACTACAGGTACACTTTCGTTCTTGTCCAATCCTAAATACGAAGAATATATCTATACAACGCAATCAAGTATCTGCATTGTAAATAAAACATTTGCTCCTGCTAAGGAGCTTCCCGGAACATTGACCTTGATTAAGGTGGATGATGCTTACGCTTGTTTTGCCAAATTATTGGATGTTTACAATCAAATGCGTCAAAAGCAACCGAAAATCGAAACGCCTTCCTTTATTTCTGAATCCGCTAAGCTTGGAGACGGTTTGTATTTGGGGGCATTCGCATATATCGGGGAGAATACGGTGATCGGTAAGAACGTGAAAATCTATCCGCAGGCATATATCGGGGATGGAGTGGTTATTGGTGATGACTGCACGATTCACGCCGGAGTAAAAGTGTATGCTGATACCAGGATCGGAAACCGTTGTATATTGCATGCCGGTGTTGTTATTGGTAGTGATGGTTTCGGTTTTGCTCCCGATGAAAACGGAGTTTTTTCCAAGGTTCCCCAGATCGGGAATGTAGTTTTGGAAGACGATGTGGAAATCGGTTCGAATACCACGATCGATTGTGCTACAATGGGTTCTACGATTATTCGTCAGGGAGTGAAAATTGATAACCTGGTTCATTTGGCTCACAATGTGGAGGTCGGACATCATTCCGCGCTTGCTGCTCAGGTTGGTGTTGCAGGTTCCGCGAAAATCGGCAAACACGTTATGGTAGGTGGGCAGGCTGGAATCAGCGGCCATCTTCATATTGCTGACGGAACTAAGATCGTGGCACAATCCGGAATTCCAAACACAGTCAAAAAAGCGGAAGTACTTATGGGTTCACCGGCTATTCCGATGGACGATTATAAAAAATCATTTGTCGGATTTAGAAGACTTCCAATCATTATTAAAAAATTATCAGAATTAGAAGATAAAATTAAAACCCTTTCAAAATCTGCAGAATAATATGTCGGAAAAACAATTTACCCTTAAAGAAAAAATTACATTCAATGGTGTTGGTTTACATACCGGAGAGTCAGTTGTCATGGAAATTCACCCGGCTCCTGAAAATCATGGATACAAATTTCAACGATTGGATGTAGATGGTCAACCGATAATTAAAGCAGATGCAGATTTGGTGGTTTCTACAGACCGCGGAACCACGCTTGAATCAAATGGTGCTAAAGTATATACAACAGAACACGTTTTGGCTGCATTATACGGATTGGAGGTAGATAACGCGTTAATTACACTTACCGGACCAGAGATTCCGATTATGGATGGTTCATCCCTTCTGTTTGTGAAAGAGATTCAGCGTGTTGGAAAACAAGAACAAAATGCTGAGCGCCAGTACCTGGAATTGACTGAAAACATCAAGTGGGAAGACGCTGAAAGAGGAATTGAATTTTTGGCTGTTCCGGATAAGGAATACCGTGTAACGGTAATGGTGGATTACAATTCACCGGCACTGGGAACACAGCATGCAAGTATGTATCACATCGGCGAGTTTGAAAAAGACATCGCTGCTTGCAGAACATTCTGCTTTTTGGGCGAATTGGAATTCCTGGCACAAAATAATCTGATCAAAGGCGGAAGCTTGGATAACGCAATCGTTTTGGTTGAACGGAATGATGTGAAAGAAGAAGAATTGGATCGCCTGGCAAAACTGCTTGGAAAAGACAAGCTGAAAGTGAATTATGATGGAATAGGTGTTTTAAACAGCTTGAAGTTACAATTCGAGAATGAACCCGCTCGTCACAAATTATTGGACATCGTAGGTGATTTGGCTTTGGTAGGAAGATTCATCAAAGGGCATATTTTGGCTGCTCGTCCGGGACATTCAGGGAACACACGTTTTGCGAAAGTCTTAAAGGAAGAGATCAAAAAACAGGAAAAAGGTACTCGTAATTTTGATTTGGAACGCGAACCACTTTATAATATCAACGATATTGAGCGCATGCTTCCTCACAGATATCCGTTCTTATTGGTCGATAAGATCATGGAAATTACAGAGGATAAAATTGTTGGAGTGAAGAATGTGACAATGAATGAACCGATGTTTCAGGGACATTTTCCGGGAAACCCGATTTTCCCCGGAGTTCTTCAAATCGAAGCAACAGCACAGTGCGGAGGGATTTTCGCATTGAGTAAAGTAGAAGACCCGCACTTATATTCGACCTACTTTATGAAAATTGACAATGTGAAGTTTAAACAAAAAGTTATTCCCGGAGATACCTTGGTGTTTGAATTAACCTTAATTTCACCTATTAGACGCGGATTGGTTCACATGCGTGGAAACGCTTTTGTGAACGGTAAACAAGTTATGGAAGCTGAAATGCTTGCACAAGTCATTAAAGATAAAGCAGAAGTATGATAAGTCCACTAGCACATGTTTCTCCCAATGCGAAATTAGGAGAAGGGGTAGTTATAGAAGCATTTAGTACAATTTACGATGATGTTGTAATTGGAGCCGGAACGAAGATCCATCCGAATGTAACCATTTATCCCGGAGCTAGAATTGGAGAAAATTGTGAAATTTATCCAGGTGCTGTAATAGCTGTGATCCCCCAGGATTTGAAATTTGACGGAGAATATACTACCGTGGAAATCGGTGATAGAACCGTGATCAGAGAATGCGTAACGATTCATCGTGGTACCAAAGATATGTGGAAAACAACAGTAGGAAATGACTGTTTGTTAATGACTTATGTGCATGTTGCCCACGATTGTCAAATTGGAAATAATGTCATTATGGCTAGTTATTCCGGTTTGTCAGGTCATTGTGTAGTAGGTGATTATGCCATTTTGGAAGGGCGTTGCGGATCACAACAATTCATTCACGTGGGAGCACATGCTTTCATTGCAGGTGGATCTTTGATTCGTAAAAATGTTCCTCCTTATGTGAAGTGTGCGCGTGAGCCGCTTACTTATGCCGGAATCAATTCTGTGGGACTTAGAAGACGCGGGTATACGGATGAACAAGTACGTGAGATAGAAGATATTTACCGCATTATTTTCGTTCAGAATAACCATGTTACAAAGTCATTGGATATTGTAAAAGAAACTATTCCCGATTCTCCGATCAGAAGAGAGATATTGTCGTTCATTGAGGCTTCGGATAAAGGTGTAATTAAAGGATTGATATAACATACTTCACTAGCCATGGCTTGCTATTTTTTCAAATTTAGTTGTAAATTAGCTCAATAGACTGTTATTCATGCTATCAAAGAAGACGAAATATGCATTACATGCTTTGACCTACCTGGCAAAGAAAGATGCTAATGAGCCAACTTTGATCCTTGAAATTGCAGAGAATAGCCGCATCCCCCGAAAGTTTTTAGAATCGATTTTGCTTGATTTGAAAAAACAGGGAATCCTGAATTCAAAAATGGGAAAGGGCGGAGGTTACTTTTTAAGACAAACCCCCTCACAAATCCAAATCTCGACGATCATTCGGCTATTTAACGGGCCGATTGCTTTGCTTCCGTGTGTAAGTTTAAATTATTACCAGCGTTGCGATGAATGTACGGATGAAATGACCTGTGGCTTAAATAAAGTGTTTATCGATGTCCGAAACGAAACACTGCGCATTTTAGAAAATAAATCAATTCAGGATATTGTAAATCAGGAATTGTAATCAGTCAGCCGTGACTGGATAAGACAAACAATCAAGTGGTACATAGAAATCAAATTATTGAAATTAAAATCGACGATTTTGCATTTGGCGGTCAGGGACTTGCGCGAATGAAATCTGAAGAAGGAGATTTTATTTTATTCATTGAAAACACCTTTCCGGGGCAATTCGTGAGAGCTCGTGTTGACAAGAAAAGAAAGCGTCATGCAGAATGTAAATTACTGGAAGTTTTAGAGCGTTCTCCTTTGGAAAAACAGCTGCCGTTTCAAGAGATTTCCGGTGCGCCCTATTTGTTTGTCCCGATTGAAATTCAGCAAGAGTATAAGAAAAAGTCTACATTGGATGTTTATCGCAAAATCGGAAGAATTCAGGATCCGAATGCCTTGTTTGATACTTTTATTTCTTCTCCTGAAGTGTTCTTCTATCGAAACAAGATGGAATACAGTTTCTCCTGTATTGAACACGTTCCTGAAACAGGTGAGGAAATTGATGATGCTTTTGCCTTAGGCTTTAAACGAAGAGGAACCTGGTGGAAGGTGGAGAACCTGAATAAACCGAGTGGATTGTTTGATGAACAATGGGAAACAATTTTGCCCCAGTTTCGTGATCTTTTAAAGACATTCGGACTCCCTGCCTGGCATCCGCCAAAAAAAGAGGGATTCTTTCGGCATATTGTCGTTCGGAAATCATTTGAACAGGATCAGTTGCTTTTACACATTGTTACCAGCTCGGTTGGTATAAAGAAATTTGACACAAAACAAGTTGTTGACTTTCTGAAAGAGAAATTGGGGAATCGTTTGGCAGGAATCTGGCATACGATCAATGATAACATTGCAGACAGGGCAAAAATTGAGAACGGAACGAGTACACTGCTTTTCGGAGATTCTGTGGTGGTAGAAAAAATGCTCGGACTTTCCTTTGAAATCAGCATGGAAAGTTTCTTCCAGACAAACCCGAAGAGTGCGGAGCGTTTGTATACCAAAGCAATCGATTATGTTTGCGAACACGCAAAAGACGGCGGAGTAATTATGGATTTGTTCTGCGGGACAGGAACCATAGGCCAGTTAGTAGCACAACGTGTGAATGCAGGTGAGATCATCGGTGTAGACATCGTTGAAGAAGCGATTGAAGATGCCAAACGAAACGCGAAACGCAATAATCTGGAACATTTACATTTCTTTGCCGCAGATGTAGGAAAATTTCTTTCACTTCATCCGGAATACTTAAATCGAATAGACACGATTGTATTGGATCCGCCAAGAGCGGGAATTGCTCCGAAGACCTTGCAGAAAGTAATGGCTTTAGGGGCATCTCACCTGGTTTATATTTCATGTAACCCTTCTACCCAGGCACGTGATACCGAAACCTTGGAACAGGGTGGCTACAAGCTCACTAAATTGTCTTTGGTAGATCAGTTTCCGCATACCAGCCACATTGAGGCAATTGCGGTGTACGAGAAGATATAATAAACAGGTAGGGGCGAAAAATTTTTCGCCCCTACCTGTTTTAATCACCAAATAAACGGAATCACCGCTTTTCGATCTTTCGGGTAATCCGGAAAAGTTTGTTTATACCATTTGTGATTGGCCAGTGCTCTCGGGAATAGGTTGCAAAAAGTAAAGAATGCAAAGCAAAATGCCGGAAGATTCCAGCACAGGATTGCAAAACCGATCCATTCCACTAATTCACCTCCTAAATTCGGAGCAGAGATCAGGTTAAACGGTCCTCCATAAGGAATTTTGTATCCGTCTGCCGGATTCTTTCTCAAGTTGATTAAAACCGTATCTGAATAGATATTTGTGAACATTCCAACTGCGAATAAGATCGTTCCGAGAATAAACTGCCAGGAGGTGAACCAATCATTGGAATAGGAAGAAAAGTGTGTCAGATAATAACCGATCAAAAAACCATTTGCCAAATTGTGGAACATTGCCATTCCAACAATGCTTACGGGAATTTGTTTCCCTTTGGTGCGGGTTCTGAACGGATAAATGAAACTCCTGTTCACATAATGAGCCGTAAATAATCCTACAATTGTCCAATCGACTGCTGAAAGCTGCTTTGGACCGGTTAAAACAAAGTAATACAATAC
>CAMPIU010000033.1 GCA_946886545.1 uncultured Flavobacteriales bacterium
TTGGATATAAGGACGTTGGAGCTTTTGCAAATTATAACCTGTTACCTCTTTTCGATACCGATAAAACGGTCGGAGTTTACCCACTAACTTTTGGATTAACGGTCAATTTTTAGTGATTTTGCAACATAAGTAACAAAGAGCAGTCAAGGAGTTCGCAGCGGCGGACTCCTTTTCTTTTTTATGTAAAATCAGGTTCAATCGTTTTTTGCTAACTTTGAACAAGAACTTTATGATGCGCTTAATTATTTGTTTGATTTTTATTGGTTTTGCTGAATACATTCAGGCACAATCTTGTACATGCAAGTCAATGCAGGATTATGTTGCATTGCGTGATTTTGACAGTACGGCGAAGCACAAACCGATGAATCTTTGGAAGTTCGCAAAAGCCTTGGAAAAAGACAAAAGTCCGCGATGTTTGGCTTTTTCATTTCAGTTGAAAGCTCAGGTTCAGATTAAAAATAATCAGTTTGATGATGCTGCACGGAGTTTGGACCGCGAAAAATTTATTTTGGATAGTATCCGCTGCAAGTCTGCCAGTTATGTTGAGAATAATTTAACTCGCGGTGAACTTTTAATGCTCCAGGGAGATTATGAGGGTTCGATACAAGCTTATTCAAAAACAATAAAAATTCTCCAACGATCCGGAAACCATACCATGCTTTCGAGAGCTTACCTGGGATTGTCAGGAAGTTATGGAAGATTAAAAGACAAAGACAAGGCAAAATATTATACCAATCTTGCTTATCCAATCGTGCGGACATTGTCGGATAATGAAGCAAAAATCGATTTGCTGGCTCAATTATCTGCACGATATTATAAACAATACCAACTCGAAAAAGATAAGATCTATTTGGATTCAGCTTTGAATTCAGTTTCATTTTCGTACGTCCTTGCAAGGAAGATTCAGTATTCGGAAAGCTATCTCCAGATCTATAATCTTTTTGAGGACCATGCGTATTACAATCGCAATTTTCGTTTAGCCTTAAACTACCTGGACAGTGCCTTACTTCAAACAAATCCGAATCATCACTGGAAAGAACGTGGAGCGATTTATGGTGATATGTCTGATATCTATTTGGAACTGAAACGTTATGACAAAGCATATCAGTTCGCAGATTCCAATTTGGTTTATGCACAGAAAACCGGAGATCCTTACGATGTTAAAAATGCTTTGGAGTTACTTTACAATTGTGCCAAACTAAGTGGAGAATACGAACGGGCACTGCTTGTTTATGAAGATCTGTCCAAAATGAAGGACAGCGTTATGGAGATTCAAAATGAACGCGCTTTCAGGCAATTACAAGAAAAATATCACCGTGTTCGAAATGAAAAATCGGATGCTGAATACAAACAAGATAAACGTTTGTTACAACAGCAACAACAAATCGGTAATTTGAAATGGCGACTGATTTTGGTCGGAATTATCATTTTTGCCTTGCTGACAGCTTACGTTTTGATGGTTTTCAGACAAAAATCGATTAAACAGAAGCAAAAAAGACTGGAAATTCAACAGCGTTTGAACAGGGCCAGAATTAATCCGGATTTTATTTTTAATGCATTGAATCAATTACAAAATGCAGGACTGAGTCAGGGTGCAGACTATAAAAGACAGATTCAATCATTCTCAAAACTCCTCAAACAGGTATTGGATAGTACGCACGATGATTTTATGACTTTGGACCGTGAGATTGAGTTTTTGACATTTTATCTGACTTTGCAAAGAGACCGTTCTAAAAATGCCTTTAATTTTTCTTTTGAGGTAGACGAACAATTAGATCCTTCCAATGTTTGTTTGCCAACCATGATCTTACAACCTTTTGTGGAAAACACGGTATTGGAAGGTTTCTCCAACTTAAACCGGGTAGGAGAGCTAAAAATCCGTTTCAAATTAAGAGGATTGAATGAATTGGCAATCATTATTGAAGATAATGGAAAAGGGCTTAAAGCAATTGATTCTTCAAGAGCTTCGGAAATCATTAATGATCGTCTTTATTTGCTCAACAAGCTAAACAAAACAAGCTCTTCTTACCTGATCCGTGAAAAAACCGGTGGTGGTGTTTCAGTAGAAATATTCATCCCTTTGATTACAAAAGCTTACGCTGAAGAGTTGAAAAAGGAAGGGTTTTGATTGAAAAATTGATGAGAGTCAAGAGACAAAACTCATGGAGATAAGATTGTAAGAATTCCAATAAATTATTTGTTATCCTGACCCTTATCTCTAATAGTTTTGACTCCTTTTCAATTCTAATGCCCCAAATTCTCAATCAACTGCCGGTAATAATTTTGAAGTTCCACCTGAGAACGAATGACCGCTTCGGAACCGGTTGCTTCTTTATAGGAATTCTTTTGATGTTTATCAATAATACGCGCTTTTTCGCGATCACCCCATTGCATGGAAAACACCAGATTGATTTGCTCCTTCAAAATGTTGTCAAAGATCGGAGCACCAACCTCTATTCGTTTATCCAGGTTTCGTTCCATCCAATCCGCCGAAGAAATAAAATAAAGCGGTTTGTTGTTATTCCCGAAAATCAAAAATCGTGAGTGTTCTAAAAAACGGTCCACAATACTCAAAACCTCTATGTTTTCACTTAAGCCCTTAATGCCGGGAACCAGGCAGCAGATCCCGCGAACCATTAGTTTGATCTTCACACCATGCTGCGATGCTTCGTATAATTTATCTATAAGTTGCGAATCAACGAGGTTATTGATTTTGATATGTATAAATGCAGGCAGACCCTTTTTTGCATTTTTCGTTTCATTCATAATCAAGCTCATATACTTTTTGCGAGCATTAACTGGAGAAACGATGAGTGTTTTAAAATGGTGACGGTGCAAGGTGTGTTCCATCATGTGAAATACTTCTTGAACCTCTTCAGCTATTTTCTTATTGACTGTGATCAGACCCATATCCGTATAAACCTGAGCCGTCCGCTCGTTAAAATTCCCTGTCCCGACATAAGTGATTAGCTGTTCCTTTTTATCCGAAATGCGCTTGATCTGGATCAGTTTGGAATGAATTTTCAGGTCTTCGGGACCATACAGTACTTTGGCTCCCTCTTCTTTCATTCGTTCTGACCAGGATAAATTATTCTCTTCATCAAAACGGGCTTGTAATTCCAATACAACTGTTACATCTTTTCCATTTCTTACGGCATTTACAAGCGCATTCATTACCTGTGAATTCTTGGCAACCCTATAAATGTTGATTTTTATAGATGAAACTTTCGGATCAATTGCAGCTTCTCTCAATAAGTCAACGACGTGATCAAAGCGGTGGTAAGGATAATGAAGAAGAACGTCTTTCTCCAGGATTATTTTTATCAAACTGTGTTGTTTGTGAAAACTGGGGTGATCAACGGCTTTATAAGGTGAATAAACAAAGTCCTTGTTCCCAAAATCAGGGAACTTCATAAAGTCTTTGAAATTGTGGTATTTTCCGCCTGCTATGGTATTTATTCCCAAGTTTAAATTCAGACTTTTAATGAGCATTTCCAATAAATCCTGGGGCATCCGGTGATCATAAACCATCCGAACGGGTTCTCCTTTTTTACGCTGTTTGATGCTTTTTTCCATTTTTTCGATGAAGGACATCGAAACATCATCATCCAGGTTTAATTCGGCATCTCTTGTAAATTTGAATGTAAATGCTTCAATGGTGTCAAAGGAGAAGATCGGAAAGATATCAGCTAAGTTGAGGCGGATAATGTCATCAATCAAAACCACACCTTTTTCCTTATCGGACTCCAGGATGTAGAACCTGGAGACCACGTTGGGGATTTCTATCAAAGCAAAACGCGCTTTTCTTTTGTAATCCCATTCCATTCGAACAGCCAGATAGATTGCTTTATCCCGGAGTCTTGGAAACGGCATTTTTTTATCAATAAGAACAGGTACAATGTCATGAATGACAGAAGAGAAGAAGTAGTTCTTCAATTCGCTTTTTTGTTGGTCATTTACTGTAAGCTCATCATAATGTTTGATTCCTTTCAGCTTCAATTTGTGAAGAATAGAAGCATAAGCGTGCTCGAATTTCCGCTGTTGCTTGATTACCACATTCCGGATTTCCTCGTAAAGTTCGTCAGCGGTTCCTTTGTAGCCGTCAACCTTTTGATCTTCAACCTGGATCATTCTTTTGACATTTGCTACACGGACACGGTAAAACTCATCCAGGTTATTGGAATAAATTCCCAGAAAGCGCAAACGTTCCACCAAGGGAACTTCATCATCTAAAGCTTCTTGCAAAACGCGATCGTTAAAAGCCAGCCAGCTTAACTCGCGATTGAAATATTTTACATTATGAGTTTTGTTTTTGGAAGAATTGGTTTCCTGACTTTTTACCATGGTTTATTTATAAAGCGACAAACTTACTATGGAGGTTTTGATTCTAAGTTACTAAATTTTTGAGATTATGTTAAGTCAATAATAACAATAAAAAAAGGCAATCCGCCCTGGACTGCCTTAACTTTTTTGCAAGCTGAGAGTTAGTTAAAAATTTATTTTGAACCCTTTGGTTCTTTGATAAAGATATTTGAAAAATCTAAATTTTCCAATGAATTTGTCTTAAAATTTCGAATGCGGGAATTAATCATGGTAATAAAGTCATCATTCGTTAATGGAATGACCACGGCATCATTTACAATTTGCTGATCACATTCCACCATGATATCCGTACGTTTATCAGGATCCTGCTCTTTGTTCAGGCGCATATACAGATCATCAAATTTGGTGTTTTTATATTTGAAGGGATTCATGAATGCCGAGTTGAGATTGGCATATTTTCCGTAGAAAATGCTTAGGAAGCTTTCCCCATCCGGGTAATCCGCGATCCAACCGGAAACCCAAAGACTGGCTTTTCCTGATTTAACGTACTCGTTTCGTTTTTCAAAATCCACCAATTCCACAGAGGTCAAAATCCCCAGGTTTTCCTTCAACTGCTTTGCGATTCCTTTTGCCAGTAAATGATTCGCAGCATCCTTATTGCCACTTACATAAATTACCAGTGCCGGGAAACCACTTCCATTCGGAAAACCGGCTTGGGCAAGAAGCGCATTTGCTTTTGACACATTAAAATCGGGTCCTTTTACGCGATTTGCCGGAAAGAACTCGGTGTTTGGGATAAATCCGTTTAAAACAGGATAACCTTCACCCTGTAGTGTGTGGTTAACCAAGCTGACACGATTAATTGCATGATTGATTGCTCTTCTGACACGAACATCCTGGAAAACCGGATTTCGTTGAGACATTCCCAAAAAGGTTACTGAGAAAGATTGTTTTGAGTCAACCTTGTGTTTCACAGTTTTTCCTTCCTGTGCTTCCTGCAATGAGCCTAAAATATTATCTACTTCGTCTGTTGGAATTTCCAGAACCAGGTCAATTTTACGTTCCCTGAAGGCAATCAATTCGCTGCGTTTATTTTTTGTGTAGCTTAATTCAATAGCTGCAAGGAACGGAAGCTGGTTTCCGAATTGATCCTTGGCCCAATAGTTCGGGTTTCGCTTCAATTTCAGACCCTTGTCTGATAATTCTTCCAACATAAACGGTCCTGTTCCAACCGGATGTTTTTTAATGTCATCCTTGTAAAAGTCATAGGCTTCTTTTGGAAAAATTCCGAACCCGGAATAGGTCAATAATTTATCAAAACCGGCAAATGCTTCAACCAGGTCAATCTGAACCTTGTATCGGCTTAGTACTTTTATTCCGGCAACTCCACCGGTTTTAAACTCGGTTTTTGTTGCTTTGTTAAATGCAGAAGCGCCAACTACGCGGTCATTCAGCATGAAACTAACCTCATTTATTTTCAATCCGCTGCAAGACATGTCCAATGTGAACTTCACATCATCCGCGGTCAATTCTCTTCCCTCGCCATCCAAACATTCATCCGGATGAAAATAAATTCCTTTTCGAATCGAAAGGGTATAAGATTTTCCGTCAGGGGAGACCGAAAAACTTTCCGCAACAGATGGAATGACCTTCGATCCTGAAGCATCCAAACGTAAAATCGGGTCAAAAATCTGTGATGTAATACGCTGTGTATAAAGCGTAGTGGCCTGAAGCGGAAGGAGCGTCTCAATTTTTTCCGAGGACATAAACCGGAAGGTTCCTCCATATTTGGCACCACCAATTGCTTTCAGGTCTTCAACATTCACGGAATCATCTGAGCAGCCAACAAAACCGACAGCAAGTATGGAAATAAGAACGAACTGTTTAAACATAGTAAGCGCGTTGCAGTGTTTTACAAAAATAACATTTAAAACAAATTTCGGTAGTTCAGGAAAAATATACGCGTATACTCATCTTTTAATACCTCACTCCCTAAAAAGGCAAAAGCCCCTTGGGAGGAGCTTCAGCATGTTGGTTTAATAAGAGTAGTTTATGTTGGTGTAACATAAGTTGATTCAAATATAGTATTTTTTGATTAAACGGTACAACTCAACAGAAAAATTTTTAGTATCCGATTTTAGTGCGAACCCGATTTAAGGTTTCCCGGGCAATTAATCTTGCTTTGGAAGCCCCAATTTCTAAGGCTTTATCAATCTGGGACTTATCTGCCATCAACTCATTGTATTTTTGTCTTTCTGTTGAAAATTTATTCAATATCAGTTCCAAAAGTGCATTTTTTGCGTGCCCGTAACCAAAACCACCTCCTAAATAGTTCGCTTTCATTGTTTCGATCTCTGAAGCCGAAGCCAATAGTTCGTACAAGCGGAAAATGTGACAGGTATCGGGATCCTTCGGTTCTTCCAATCCTTTACTATCGGTTACAATAGACATTACCTGCTTTTTCAGTTCTTTTTCCGGAAGAAAAATATTGATCACGTTATTGCGCGACTTGCTCATTTTCTCACCATCTGTTCCGGGAACGATTTTAGTTGCTTCGTCGATACGGGCATCCGGCAGAATGAATGTTTCACCCATTTTAAGATTGAATTTCACGGCAACATCACGAGCAATCTCGAGGTGTTGAAGCTGGTCCTTTCCAACCGGAACAAGTTCCGCATCGTACAATAAAATATCTGCCGCCATCAGGATCGGATAGGTAAATAGTCCGGCGTTGACGTCACTCAAAACATCTGATTTATCTTTGAAGCTATGTGCAAGTGTTAAGCGCTGAAATGGAAAAAAACACAATAAATGCCACATAAGTTGAGTCACTTCCGCCACATCACTTTGTCTGTAGAATGTAGTTTTTTCAGGGTCTAAACCACATGCCAGCCAAACAGCTGCTGTCGAATAGGTGTTTTCACTCATGATTCCGGAATCTTTGATTTGAGTCAAAGAGTGCAGATTTGCGATGAAAAGAAAAGAATCGTTTTTCGGATCCTTTGCCAGTTCAATTGCAGGTAAGATTGCACCGAGCAGATTCCCCAAATGTGGAGTTCCCGTGCTTTGTATACCTGTAAGAATTCGTGCCATTAAAATTGTTTTTTGCGAATTTACTGGTTTCTTTCAGCTAATTTGAATGAATCGCGTAGAAATTCAATGAATGGATTGTTTTTTGTCTTTGATTTTTGATCGGAAGCGTTATTTTTGAGAGGTGAAGCAGTTCCTGGGTGTCTTAAGTTTATGTTATAAGTTTTACGTTGGACTGGTTTTCGTTGCAACATTGCTATTCTTTTACCCATTCCTTGGTGTGACTCTTTCAAGAGATTCCTGGAAAAAATGGAGTTTCCCCATTAATGTAGTATGGAGTTCCACTGTTCGTTTGTTTTGCGGGATCTGGGTACATCGTTTGAAAAGAGTTTGTTTGCCGAAGGGTCCTTACATGATCGTTTCCAATCATACTTCCTATTTTGATATTTTCGTCATGTATTCGATTCTGCCCAGACATCGTTTTTTGTTTATGGGTAAAAGCGAGATCCTGAACTATCCTTTAATGAAAACGTTTTTCAAAAAGCTGAATATTCCTGTTCATCGAAACGATCGGATGAAGGCTGCGAAATCATTTATCCAGGCAAAGAATGCGATTAAGGAAGGCTGGTCAATTGTCATTTTCCCGGAAGGAGGAATTCCGGATAATGATCTTCCTCAAATGGTTGAGTTTAAATCAGGAGCTTTCAAACTTTCCAAGAGTTGTCAAATACCAATTATTCCGATAACTTTTTTGGATCATTATCACATGTTCTCGGATCCGGATCAGATTTTGGGTTATGCACATCCCGGAGTTTCGCGGATTTATATGCACGATGCAATTTCTGTGGAACAACAAAATGAAATGACGGAAGAAGAACTTTCTGCTTATGTTTTCAATACGCTGGCAGGCCCATTGAGAGAAAGAGGTCTGATGAAGAACTGATTGAATCAAATTTTGTAATTTTGCACCATGGAAAAGATTTCAGAAGAAACAATTGATCACATTGCACACCTGTCACGACTTCGATTTGAAGGTGATGATAAAGTTGCTATTCGCCAGGATTTGGATAAGATCATCGGCTTTATGGGGAAATTGTCTGAGATTCCTACAGACGATGTTGAACCGTTAATTTTCATGAGTGATGAAGTCAATGTTTTGCGCGATGATGAACCGGAAGTAACCATCACACAGGCAGAAGCATTGAAAAATGCACCGAAGAAGGATTCCGATTATTTCCGTATTCCGAAGGTATTGGATAAGTAGAATTTTTAACAAAAGGTGGGGTATCCATGCTTGAAAGGTGGAGTATCTATACTATATCCGTGCTTTACCCATACTTGACAATGGAAGTACCCATATTTAAACTACATGGGATCTATAAAGAATCTCTTGTAATTTGTTTGTGACATTTCAGGCATAGATTCGCTGTCGGGATTCCATCCGTTTTTCCATCGTTTGCAGAATCATGACAATACTTGCAATCAATTCCTTTACTAACATGAATATCATGGGGGAATTCAATAGGCTGATCGGGTTTGTAAGACTCGTCTACAGGTAGCATTTTCGGATTTGTTCCATTAGTACACTGGCTTACAGTTAAACCGCATATTGCCAGAAAGAGCGTGACCAGAAACCCGGATATTTGAAAAGATCTCATTAAGCTCTCCTTATTTTTCTTCTATCGTCGGAGTCTGCAATAACCGCATTTTCAGGAGGTGTAGGTTTTCTTCTGCGACGTTTTGGGAGGATTGGATTGTCTTTCGAAGCGGCCGCAATTCCTGTTTTAGAATCTAAGGTGTCTTTTTTAGCTTGTTCTTTATCAAAAGGAATTTCCAATGGTGGAGCAGGAATTCCATCGAACAAGGGATAATGATCACCTGCAAGCATAATACTGCCTGATATCATGGGCATGGGGTAGTACAAAATAAATTCTGTTTTATTCTTTTTATGTTGAATGGGCTTTTGTACTGAATCCACTATTACTTCCAAAGTTGTATCTGCTTCACTAAGCGTAACGGGAGCCAAGGAATCAATCTGCTCTGTTTGAACGGGAACAGAATCTGTTTGAGCAAAGACGAAATCAGTACCCAGGAAATCTTGTCCGAAACACACCAATACCACCACCAAAAACTTTTGCCAGAATGGAATGTCTGAGAACAGTACGTTTTGATCAATTTCGATGCGGATCCGTTCCACTTGGTGAACGTAGAAGCGACCGCATAACTTTTCTCCTTTTTTGTCTTGCAGAAAGGCTTTGATTTCGTCATCGGTTTTCAAACTGAAATCGATCACGCTCTTCTGACAGGATTGACAAAATCGTCCAACGGGATCAACCTGCATGGAGTTCCAGTTTTCAGAACAAGGATTGGTGAGGACAATTTTAGCTTGATTTGGCGTCATAAGTAGATTAAGTTTCCTGTTTCAGTTGTTTGTAAGACGCAAGAAATGCAAAAAGATTGCCTTTTGGGAAAGAGAATTTAAAATGCCCAGCCAAGAGTAATTCCTGCGTAAGGTTTAATTTTTGATTCAGCTTCCCCGCCTCTGAAGAAAAATGGCAATTCAGGATTTAGCGTGTATTTCACATAAGGCATTTTAGCCCAAAGTAAATCGACTCCTAGGAACAAGTGCTCATTGACTTGCTGACGGAAATTGTAACGCAAATAATGCCCTCCTCTGTTAAAAGCATACTTCTTGCGTGCCCGGTCAGTTGGAGAAGACTCGTCCATTGTCACAATGCCCTGCAAATCATAATTAATCCCATAATAGGCTCCTACCGAGAATGTATGCTGTCTTTTTAATTTGATCTTGTTTGGATCTTTAATATTGTTTTCGCGAAGTACAAAGGAAAACCCGAAAGATGCTGAAAGCCGGTTGATGCTGTTAATGATTTTGTAGTTACCTTGATCATCTGTATCGTAGGTATAATAATCTGGTCTCTTATTAGCATATTTGTAATAGCTCACGCTAAGATCTAATTGAAGCAATTTGTGAATCCATGTTTTTGGTGATACTTCTTCTGTTGGATCAATTCGCGGTTTTCAGTGTTGCACAATGTAATTCCCAGACTGAGGTCGCTTAAGGAATTCCTGCGAAGCTGGCTCCTGTCAAGTTTTTCTATTGCACTTTCCAAACCACCAAGTATTTCTTGGTTATGTCTGGCACTAACAGAAAGGTATTTATTAAACGAATAGCTCACTTTTCCCTGAAGATTGAAATAAAAACCACTGTGGATAGTAGCATTGAATGGCGAAACTTCCAATACAAGTTTATCAGAATTTGATTGCCCTAACGAAAAGAGGGAAATTAAACAAACGGTTATTAGAATCGCTGTTCTCATAATTAGGTTTCTTTTGTTGGTTTAACGCTATTTGTTCTCAAAGAAATAAAGAATAGTTTTCCTTGGTGTAAGGCAATTAATATCCATTGTATTTTAATGAGGATTTCGCTTCGACAGATTAATAACGAAATTAAAAAATCCCCGATCTGATAAACAAACCGGGGATGCCACTTCTAATATTTCTATTTAAGAGCGAATCGCCTTGATTCCCGGCAATTCAATTCCTTCCAAATATTCTAACATTGCTCCGCCACCGGTGGAAACATAACTTACTTTATCAGCCAATCCGAACTGGTTGATCGCAGCAACCGAGTCACCACCACCGATCAATGAGAAAGCGCCTTTTTCGGTTGCACGGACAATCGCTTTTGCTACTTCTGCCGTTCCTTTCTGGAAATTGCTCATCTCAAAAACTCCCATCGGCCCGTTCCAAAGGATCAATTTGGAATCTTCAATGATTTCTGCGCATGCCTTAATGGATTCCGGACCAACGTCCAATCCCATCCATCCTGCAGGAATTTGTCCGATCGGGACTAATTGTGTACTTGCATTGTTGTCAAATTTGTCTGCTACAATTGTATCGCTTGGAATGTATAAATTCACTCCTTTTGCTTTCGCTTTTTCAAAAATGTCGTTCGCAACTGCTAAGAAATCATCTTCAACAAGAGAACTTCCTACTGATCCTCCCTGAGCTTTTACGAATGTGTAAGCCATTCCGCCACCTACGATCAGATTGTCCACTTTTTCAAGGAGCCGCTCGATAATTGTAATTTTGGATGATACTTTTGCACCTCCAACTATTGCTGTCAGTGGTTTGTCATCGCTGTTCAAAACGCGGTCAACGCTTTTGATCTCCGCTTCCAATAATAAACCGAACATTTTATCATTCGGAAAGTAATTAGCTACAACTGTTGTTGAAGCATGTGCCCGGTGTGCTGTTCCGAAAGCATCATTCACATAGCAATCGCCATGTTTTGCAAGATCAGCCGCAAATGCCTCAGTTCCGGAGGTTTCCTGTTTGTAAAAACGAACGTTTTCAAGCAAGAGAACTTCTCCCGGTTTCAAAGCCTTACTCATTTCAAGCGCAGCCGAACCAATACAATCCGAAGAGAATTTGATGCTTTTTCCAAGTAATTCTTCAATCCGGTGTTTAATGTGACGAAGTGAAAATTTGTCTTCCGGACCTTCTTTCGGTCTTCCCAAATGCGACATTAGAACTACGCTTCCGCCATTTTCAAGAATGTGCTTGATGGTTGGCAAGGCCGCGCGAATCCTTGTGTCATCTGTTATTTCTAAGGTTTCTTTGTTCAAAGGAACATTGAAATCAACACGTACCAATGCACGCTTGTCTTGAAAATTGTAAGTTGCTATTGTTGCCATTAACGGAATCTTAATTTTCGGGCAAAGTTAGGTTAAAGATTGAAAACAACAAATTGAATTCATGCGAATAAAAACCAAAGTCCCATTAACCCCAAGGGCAATTCCCACATGAATTCCAGGCGTAATTGATAACCTACTTTAAAAGGGATCAAATGACCTACTGCGCCGCAAAAAATGGTAAACGGAAACAGCCAGTGAAAGCCCAATAAACTGGTTTGCAACAGCAGCGCAACGATCAAGAGATTGAATCCGACATATTTTGCCCTCTTAGTGCCAATCAATTGTGGAATCGTTAACAAGGATTTCGGATCATGAGGAACATCCCGGCTGTCGAAAGGAATGATTTGTGCGAAAGTAGCAATGAAAACAAGGGCCGGAATTCGCCAGTCAATCAAATTCAAGGATTCATCTGAAGCAAAAGGAGTTAGGATAATGAGTACCCAGCTGATTGAGATCAAACTGTTTTTAGCTAAGGGAATGTTTCGAATCCCGTTACCGATGAGCCGGACCGGAAGTGCATAAAGAGAAACGATTAATGCATTTAATCCGATTAGCAGGACAGCTTCTTCCGTTAATGGAATGTATAGCATGCAAATAAGGCACGAAAGGAAGTTTGCAATAAACCAGGTAATCTGAAATGGATAAGTGTTTTGCATCCAAAGTAAGCGCCGATTGGAACGTACCGTATAATTCAGTTGCCGTAAACGAAACAAACGATGAAGCTGGTATGCACTAACAGTTCCTGTGAAACTCCAGATAGCGAACAATTCCATATCATGGAGCCGGAAATAAGTTCCGATACCGTAAACCAAACTCGTTACACACAAAGCAACCCAGCTATTTGTATAAATCAATATGCTGAGAACCGGTCTCATACTATTTCAGGATTTCATTCAAGACCTTTTCAACCGGAATTTCAGAAATGCAATCGCATTCTTTTTTGGCATTGCATTTGGGACAATCCGTATCGAACACCAGCGCCGTTGACTGCTTTCCTAGGGGCTGCCATCTTCCGGGATGAATCGGAATTCTGGGAGAAAATAATCCGACTGTTTTTATGTTCAGAAAACCTGCTATATGAAGCGGTCCGGTGCTGCATGCTACTAAACCTGAGGCATTTTTGATCAACCAAATTAACTGATCAATACTCAATTTCCCGGTGGAATCATGACACATGCTGTCTTCAGGAATAAGGTTTCTGAATTGCTTCCCTTCAGATTCTGTTCCTGTAAAAACAACATCGTATCCTTTTACGATTAACTCTTTGGCTAGCCCTCTATACTTTTCAATTGGCCATTCTCTGGCGCTGCCCTGTGATTTGGGATGAAGAACAATGTATTGTTTATCCGAAAGAGCTTTAAGTTCATCCGGTAGTTCGTGCTTTTCGCTGATGAAATCTGAAGTATATGCGTTTATTTGTTCTAAAGAAGGAATCTCCGAAAGTCCAAACGGCCGAAGTAACTCAAAGTTTAACTGAGATTCGTGAAGCGGAGATTTTTTCCGTGTAAAGTTGGGTCTTACGTTACAGGTGTTCAAGTGAAAAAGGCGGTGAGATGTTCCGATTCTGGTTGGGACTTTTGCCTTTTTGAACAATTTTGCCAATTCTTTCTTAGGAAAAACATGAACCACCACATCAATGCCCAAACTTTCTATTGCATCTGCCTGTTCACTTTTGGACAAGGTGAATAAATCATCCACTTTTACGATATCATCTACCGC
>CAMPIU010000034.1 GCA_946886545.1 uncultured Flavobacteriales bacterium
CTTCGTTTACTGTATATCTACTTTTTTAATAAAGAACCAAAGATAGAACACAGGCCGGATTCTTTTAGTAATGCGATTTATGGAATGATTCTTTCATTAGGAACCATATTCCTATCATTAAGTCTGGTTCGTTAGATAAAGTAAGCCTGCAAATGCTTCGCATCCCGATAGCTATCGGGACGGCATTCGTAATTCGGAATTATGTGTCGAACTCCCATGCACTGCGATAAACCCCATTCTGTTCAATTTCATGGATCAATTCCGAATAAAAGGGGTCATTTCCCAAAGTAGCGCTGTCGCCAACCAGATAGCAGGCTCTTTTTGCCCTGGAAATGGCCACGTTTGTTCTTCGGTAATCTTTTAAAAACCCAATAATTCCGTCCGGATTTGAACGGGTTAAACTGACTACAATGTTTTCTTCTTCCTGTCCCTGGATCGCGTCTATGGTAGAAACTTTCCATTCACTTGCCAATTCCTTCTGTAAGCGCGCTATCTGTGCGGAATAGGGGGCAAGGATCACTGTTCTTTTCGGGTCAAGTGATTCTGATTCGAGCAATTTGTGAATCACCATTATTTCGTCCCGATTTTCAAAACTTCCGGTCATTTCGTTTTGGGTTTCCCCATTTCCGAATCCGGCCATGTCGATGAACTGAATCTGACCGGCAGGAATTCCGGTAGCGGTTTGAAGAAGATTGTGGTAGAAATAAGGATTAATCACCGAAACTATTTCCGGTGACATGCGGTACTGCTCGTTTAATAAAACCGGTGTCTGCAATTCGCTTACTGTTTCCAGTAAACTTTTGTTCAGGCCCAATTCCATGGCTTTATTGCTAAGTACGACAGGAGGTAATTGCTGCGGATCCCCACACAAAATGAGTTTTTTCCCGAAACTTGCCACCAGCCAGGTAAGTGGTGCCAGCGCTTGTCCGGCTTCATCCATGATCACTACATCAAACGTATGGTTCTTGGAAAGCTGGTTGAATAAACCCACTGGTGTTCCCGCAATGACAGAACTCGATTCAATTAACTGCTGTTCCGAATCATGGGCCAGTTTGCGGATCTCTTTTTGCAGTTCGCGCAATTCTTTCCGTGCTGCCCGACGCTCATCTGCAGCTTCCTTGGTATAATTCCGGATGTGACGGTTTGCCACCTGTTCCGCTTTCTGAATCTGTTTTTTTAAAGATTGACCGTATTGAGCTGCCTTTCCCGAATCCAGGTAAGCATCGATTGTGAAAGGGATTATTTCTGCGGCAACTTTCTCATTGTTTCCAACACGCAGTAAAGAAATAGCTGAACTGATAATCTTTTTACACAGGTTGTCGACAGCAGTATTGCTTGGAGCGGTAATAAGAACTTTTTTCCCCCGTTTCACCAATTCTTCGATTGCAACAGAGAGCATGTGAGTCTTCCCTGTTCCCGGAGGACCTTGAATTACCGTTGTTATGTCATTACTTAAAATGGAACCGACCGCCATCTGCTGGGAAAGATTCAATGCTTCATGAATGAATGTATGATTTTCCTTTTTCTCTTGAAAACTGTTTTCGATTGCCTGTAAGTGTTTTTGTTCTTTTAAGAATCGCAAACCGAATTGCATGCATTCCAGTGTCCGGTCGTCGGGTGTGAAATCTACACGTACGGAATTTTCCCGTGTATTTCCTTCAATTTCTTCTTTACAAAACAAAAGCAGGGAATAGGCATTCAGTTCGACAATACGTGCTTTGTAACTCTTATTTTCAATGTACAGCAAAACTGTAGCACCTCTTTTAAAAAAGGTATTATTGATTACAAAAGAAGTTTCCAGCTGGTAGAAATCGCCATCAATTCCACTTCGAATATCTGTAATCTCACAAGGAAACAAACTCAATCCCTGTTTACGAAGCTCATTCGGTGAAACTTTCAAGTTTTCTGCAGCCAGATACTGAGAATAAGAAATCTCTTCTTTGACCGCTTGTTCCAACTGAGGATGTATCGACTGCATGCTTCGTTTTTAAAACCACGAATTTAAGATAAATCAGAGTGACATTATTTTATCCCACGGACGTGCACTGGAGAAATGACAGGTTATTCAATATTCATGATTTAAAAAATAGTGAACTCCGTGTTCCTCTGTGTTCCTCCGTGGGAAATACAAGCTACTTCAGAGCGCTACGAGATCACATTATTCTCGTTCTCGAATTTGCGGTAAGAAAGCATAATTGCAATCACAGCCAGTAAAACCATCACTCCGAAAGCCATCGCAACAAGATGCCACTCAAGAGTTCCTGCAATCAGTTCTTTCGTTGCCAAAACAATATTTACAACTGGAATTAACGCGGTCACTTCATTCAATTCCACTCCAGGGAAAAATCCGACCATTGCCGGTAAAATGATCAATAAGTTGAGCGGAGAAATAATACTTTGTGCTTCTTTGAAACTTTTTGCCCGGACCGCTATCGGGATCATGATTCCGGCGAAGAAAATAATTAACGGGCAAAGCAAAGCGTAAAGCATGATAATGAAGGTCGGAGAAAGAATGTCCTTGATTGCCTGAAGTACAACCGGGTCTTTTACCAGGTTCAATACTTCAATGGATAAATAAATTCCGAGTAGATTGAAGGTTGCAGCCAATAAGCCGGAAAGTACTATCACGCCCATTTTTCCAAAAAGGATTTTCCAGCGTGGGACCGGGGTTGTCAATAAAGTCTCAATTGTAGAACGCTCTTTTTCGCCTGTAAATAAGTCAATTGCCGGGAACATACATCCCATAAATCCAAATGCAATAAACATATACGGGAGAAATCCGCCGGCTAGTTTCCCGATCATTTCCTTGCTTGAAGCCACGTTGGAATATGCCATAACGAATGGAGTGATTTTGGCTTCATCAATTTTCAATTCGGAATAGCGCTCCTTTTTCCAGTTATCCTGAATATAGGTCAGATAAGCATCTGCACGTTCTTTCATTCCAAGGTCTGTTCCATCGTGAAAAACTATCACGGAAATAGGTTTCATCGATCGTTTAAGCTCTTCAGCATTATTTGGAACATAAATTCCCACCTGAATGGAATCCGAACGAATGGCTTTGATTAAAGATATCGTGTCAGTAAACGGAACAAATTCTCTCTTTCCAAGTGTTTCGGGCACTTTCAATAAATCTGCCTCCAGGCTTCCAACCTGGTTGCTCACCAAGCCAATTTTCACCTTTTTTTCTGCTGCTTCTTTCTGGAAACTTTCCGAGACAGACATGAAAACACTCATGATCAGCGGGAAAACCAATGTTGGAATAACAATCATCATCATGATTGTTCTGCGGTCACGTAAAGTATCGCGTAATTCTTTTTTAAATACGGTGAAAATCATGCTAGTTCGGTTTTTTGATCGTTAACAATTCGAATGAATTCTGCGGTAAGGTTCGGAGCCTGCTGTTGTGCTCTGAATGCTTCCATGGTATCATTGTACAGGACTTTTCCTTTATGAATGATGGTGATATCATCACATAGGAGATCCACTTCTCCCATAATATGACTGGAAAAAATAACGGTCTTTCCCTGGTTCTTGCAATCGCGGATCAACTGAATAATATTTTCCGCCGTAATGACATCCAATCCGCTCGTAGGTTCATCAAAAATAACTACCTGGGGATCGTGAATCATCGTTCTGCAAATAGAAACTTTTTGTTTCATTCCGGTACTTAATTTACCGATCCGTTTGTTTTGGAAATCATGCATGTCAAGCAGGTCGTACAATTTTTTCTTGCGCATTTCAATGTCATTCTTTGAAACACCATATAGTTCGCCAAAATAAGAAATCAGTTCGTTAGGCGTCAATCGGGCATAAAGTCCGGCTGAACCGGTTAAAAAACCGATGTGCTTTCTTGCTTCCTGCGGATCCTTTACGGCATCTATATTGTCAATAAGAATCGTTCCGCTTGTGGGTTTGAAGATTGTTGACAACATACGAAGTGTGGTTGTTTTTCCGGCTCCGTTGGGGCCAAGTAAAGCATGAACTCTTCCCGGAAGACATTCGAAGCTAATATCATCAACAGCAAGTACGGAGTTTTGGTCTGTCCCGAGTTCTTTCTTTTGCTGCCTGTTTAAAGTAAAGGACTTACTGAGATGCGAAATTTGAATCATAGTGCGAGATTAAGGTACTAAATTAATAAGATGTGGGCAGGTTTACCAGTAAATGCGGAATGAAAGTGATTTTTTAGGATGAAAGGGTTTTATTAATTACGAATGCCGAATTAATTAGCTTACTTAGATTCTGATAGTTTCTCCAACGCTTCCTGAATTGCCTCGCTGACCCTTTCGTGTTCGGAAACCGTCATGAAATGCGTTCCTCCCGGGATAATATAATCAGGAGCGACGTTCCCGATCGGGAAGATCCTGTCTGCTTCTCCATGAATATGAAGCACCTTTGCCGGAATTTTTTCGGTTCTTTTCCAATTCGAAACCTGATGAATGGCCCATTTGGTAAAAACCGGGTCTGAATCTGTCAGAATCTGGTCCAGGGTCTTTTTTTCGTGATTTGTTTTTGTTCCGAAGAACCAGTGGTTGATGCTTTTGTTCATTAAAACCCGTTTCATCGGAAGTAGCTTGTGAAGGCCTGTTATTCCACTGAGACGCATGAAAAGAGGAAGTTCCGATCGTGTTTTAACACTGGAAATAATCAGCACAGGACAATTTCCGAATAAAGAGCTCATCTCCTGGGCAACGATTCCGCCAAAAGAAATCCCGATCAAAATAGGATTGGAGACTTTCACGTGCCTGCTTAATTGTTTCGCATAGGATTCAAGAGACTGGTCATGCTTCTGCTTAGTAGGTTCCCATGGAATAAAAACAGGGGAGAAGCTGCCAAAATCAATCTGCTCAAATACACGTTCGTCTGCACCTAAACCTGATAAGATATAACAGACCGCTTTTTCCATACCGAAAAGTTAAGTAATTATTTGCTTGCTTCGCGGAAGCCCAATTTGTAGGATATCCCAAAAAGAAGGTTTAATGAGTGGGTTCGTACTGTACGCGAATAATAATTTTGGTTAATGGCATTAATCAACCCGAAGTTGTCGCGGATTTCTAATGAAACATTCCATTTCTTTTTGATGGGAACTTCTATTCCAAGACCTCCAATTAAACCGAAATCAATGGGTTGAAAATCAGGGATGCTATTAGAAGTACTTTTGTAGTCTGTTGTTGTTCCTCCAGCATACGGATAATACATTGTTCCTTCCACAGATTCCCTTTGTTTCGTTGAAACACCCACAAATAAGCCCGTATTGAAAAAGAAATGAGATTTCTGACCATACGAGAAACGTGCTAGTACCGGTAGAGTTAAATATTCATACCGATGACTGCCCTTACCTGAACCAACTATTCCTGTTCCAGCATCACTATAACGAGTCTTGAACGAATAATTATTTTGCTGAAACATGATCCCTGTTCTCAGAGAGAAACGTTTACGCGTATTCCATTGAAAGCTAAGTCCAACCGAGCTTCCATATCTGATTTGAATAGTTGAATAACTGAGATCATTGTTCCGATAAGGTTTGTTTTCAATAAAGGGTGAAATATTGGCACCACCTTCTATCCCGAATTCATAACGGTTGTCGTGTTTCGAGTGAGAATCATCCGAATCAGAAGGATTGATCCAGTAACTAATTCCAAGTAAAAGGCTTGTGGAATAGGTGGATGCCAGTCCTTGGTTGTGATACAATCCTGAAGAACGTTTTCGAATGTCTGTTAAGCCGTAATAGCATTTTGCTTCCAATGAAAGTGTCCAGCGTTCTTTTATTGGAACTCCAATTCCAATCCCTCCGGATACTCCGAAGTCAAAATTGCGGTAATTGGTAGCTTCGTCTTTTAAATAATAAGGATCGAAATTAGACTGATCTCCGGTTGTTTTGTCATGCTTTTGCAGAAGAATTCCCATGTATGCCCCCGCATGGAAGAAGAATTTTACTTTTTCACCGAAAGTAAGACGCACAGTCAGTGGTAGAGTCAGGTAATCAAAGCGTGCAGAAAAACCGACTTGATAAGTCGTATCAATATACCAAGGCTCATGCTTTACTGTTGAAGTATAACCTTTAGCTTCATAATTCAGTCCTGTAAGGAGAGAAATGAACTTCGAGAGATGATACTGGAACGAAAATCCGGCAGAACTCAAAACAATAGGTTCGTATGTGTAAGTGCTTTTTGGGCCGCGCAAGTTGGTAATGCTGGGCCCGCCTTCTATTTTCACTTCTAATTTTCCTGTTTGGGCATTCGTGAAATTTACAATAAAGAATAAACAGATACTCAGTGTCTTTATTCGTTGATTCATGGTGGTGTTGATAGATTATTTATTCTTCGTCTTTATAAAAGCCTAATTTGTATACTACACCAATGCGCAGATCTGTAGTATTGGTGAAATATTGGACGTTACTTCCTTTGTAGATATTTGAAATGCCGTAATAGTTACGTACCTCCATGTGAACCATCCAGGATTCTTTAATCGGAACGGCAATTCCTATTCCTCCTGCAAACCCGAAGTCCCAGCGTTTTAAGCCGTTCATATTATGGTTTTTAATGATTTCATTACCTTCGGAGGTATCTAACGTTGTTCGGTCTGTTTTTTCCAGAAGAAAGCCTGCGTATGGTCCTGCGTTGACAAAAAATTTAACCTTTTGACCGAAACTGGCTTTCACCAATATTGGTAAAGTGATGTAGTCGAAAATAGAAACAGATGATCCTTTCCCTGTATAATTACCGTTTTGATCCACAAAGATAAGATCCGGATGCTGGTATCCTTTTCGCTGATAGGAAAAACCCGTTTTGAACGAAAGAATCTTTTTGGTGTTGTATTGAAAAATAAATCCGCCTGAAGCAAAGATTTTCGGATGTGCATCCAGAAAGGGATTGTTCTTCACGCGAAATGTGCTCAGGTTCGGACCTCCTTCAATTCCCCAGTCATAACGATTATTTTGTGCTTGAAGAGAAGATGTAATTCCGAAGAAAATGAATGAGAGAATGATTAAAATGGTTTTCATGCTGGTCTTGTTATCTGAGGTAAATAAAACGAAAAACGCCGGGTTTATTGTCCGGCGTTTTATTTTTTAGTGGTGATGTCCGTGTTCACCGTGTGAGTGTCCGTGTGAAATTTCTTCCTGAGTTGCTGTTCTAACAGCTAAAATTGTTCCCTGAAAGAATAAATCAGTTCCTGCAAGCGGGTGATTGAAATCCATTGTTACAGTTTCATCCTTAATTTCAAGGATCGTTCCTCTTAAATGATTTCCTTCGTTATCTGTCATTGGCAAAACAGCGCCAACTTTAATCTGTGTTTCGTCTACTTTCCCTGTTTCGTCAAAAAACACAGAGATCGGAATAAGCGCTACGTGATCATCATTTTTGTCACCGTAAGCTTGTGCAGATGGAATTGAAAACTCGAAAGTATCACCAGCTTTTAAACCGTGGATATTTTCTTCGAATAAAGGAATGATTCGCTCAATTCCGTATAAAAACTCCATCGGCTGGTTTTCCGATGTTTCCTCAATTTGTTCACCTGTTTTATGATTGGTCAACTTGTAATGCAAGGAAACCACCGTGTTAGTGTCTACTGTCATATTTCAATAATTTGGGAATAAAGGTAATGTAAATTCGTGCAAACTAATCACAAATTGTTCCTTTATGGTCGGAATGCTGATACAAATTATCCAATTCCTGCAGTTCTTTCAGGAGTTCTGCAGAGGGAGGCTTGTTTGTTAATTTTGCTAAATCCGGCTGACCGGCATCCACCCAGGCAGTGTACCAAATGGAACCTACAGCTATAATTGCCTGGCGCATACGCCGTTCCACCATTCCGTTCATACGCTTTTGGTATTCGTCACAAAAAGCCTTGGAATAGGTTTGGATCACTGCATTCCCGCGAGTTTCATAGGTGTATTTCTGATCACTTGGAAATTCGGCAGTGAGTTCTTTTTCGATGGTTAGTACCGAATCTACGGCAGCATTGGATGCTTTGACGGCCTCCCAGGCAAAATCCAGTACATTGGGAACGTATTTTCCTTTTCCTACAAAATAGTCGTATTCTTCCGAATTGAGTTCTACAATGCGGCTCTCCCACAAGCCATGAATTCCGCGTTGACCGGTCAACTGACCATTGTAATTCTCAGTAGTGTGTAATGGAACGTGTGCATCACCGATATAATGACCGATTTCTGCGGCATTTTTCAAAATCAGGTCGATGTTTTTCGATTCAAAAGCTTTTTGAAGGCGGTTTTTCATCACCAGGATATGCCAGGGAACTATCCCGTAGGCTTGCAGAGTGTCTTCCGTGAATTTGGCAACTGCTTCATTCCATTTCTTGGGAACAACTTCAAAAGGATCCTGTCCGTTTACTGCGTAATGATCAATATCAATGTAATGCCGCTGGGCTTCACCGTCCACACCATAGCGTCTTTTATCCGGATCAACGGCATGCTCAGTGATGAATTCAATGTTTTCCTTGAAGAACCCAAACATTTCCGGTGGCAGAGTAAAAGTTGCCACACGATTGATGCGTTTGTGACCAAAGAAGCCCCAAAGATTGGAATGTACCAGCGTATTGTAGGGAAGCGGAGAAGTGTTTCCTAAACCCGAAACGAGTAAGGAAAGCAGCAGAATAATGTTAGTTCTCCGAAATGTTGACCAGTTTGCCATTTCTTAAAATTGGAATCACGTCTGTCTGATTTGGTGTCAAACAATACTTGATGTCTTCATTCAAATTTAAGTTTTTTAATCGTCTTCTGTGCGAACTTGACTTTAAAAATCCGAGATAATTGTCTTTCGCTGAAAGATATAAGTATTTTGCGGCAATGGAAGAATCTTCCACCGAAGTGAAATTTCCGGTATTGATCAGGTGCTCACAAATAGCTCCGGCACAGATTGTATCTTCCAAGTTGAATTTATCCTGCCAGCCCGAACACAAACATAAAATATTCTTGTCTTGTTTTTCCAGCCAGGCATTTAAGTAGTTCAGGTTTAAGAAAGAACCCACCACCACAATGTCAGCATCTTTTGCCACATCCAGTGATTTGGTTCCGTTTGTAGTAGTTAAAACTACATCCTGGCCCTTGAATTCTTCTTTCATGTAAGAGAAAGGTGAATTTCCAAAGTCGAATCCTTCTACGATCTGACCTTTTCGTTCGGCACCTGCCAGAAAACCTTTTTGTTTGTATTCCCAAGCTTCTTCCACCGTAGGAACAGGAATGATGGACGCAATTCCATTGTCGAATGCAGCACAAATAGCAGAAGTTGCTCTGAGTACATCGATTACCACCACAATATCAAATTCTCCCTTAAAATAAGCATACTCACCGGGAGTATAGCAAACCTCGACTAGTTTTCTTGTATCCATAATCTGGGCGAAGGTACTAAAATCAGATGGATTTCAGCGATTCCTGTGTTGGTTTGAAGATCTTGGCATCTGCAACAAAGGTCCCGAATGGTAGTAAGGAAGCCATGTAGGCCCAGAATTTGGTTTTGGCATCCCATTTTGTTTCGGTTGAAGCCCAGAATACTAAAAAAACGTATGCAATGAACAGGATTCCGTGACCCATTCCTACAATTTTATTGGGAGCAGTGATGTCCATCATGTATTTCAAAGGCATGGTGATCAAAAACGAAAGAAAGGAAAGTCCTTCCAAAAACCCAACGATGCGAAGCACACCCAAAGCAGATTTGAAGTTCATATTTTTTGTTTGCGAAATTAGTAATATTTGTAGTAGTGGACGCGACGCATCGCGTTCGTGCGCAATTAAGTCGCGTTCCAACCAAATCGTTTATTGTTTCTTATACGTCTTCCCATCAATTTCCATGAACCATGAACCTCCTTGTTCATAAGGCTCTGCATCTAAATTGAAGGTTCTGGGAGTTTGAGAATTCAACCGGATAATGGTTCGCTGCTGGTTGATCTCTGCTTTTCCGGTCAGTTTCCCGGTGCAGTCGCACAGGTTTGCGCCGCAGGTATCTGCACAGTCCACCTGATAAGTTCCGTCTTTGCCGGAGAACGTTAATTCATCACCGACAAATTTTTGCATAGTCGGATTGTATTGTGTTTCACTGTACCAGGTTCCTTCAAAGTCGGGATTGTATTTTACCAATGGTTTATTGCAGGCAAGCAAGAGTAAACACACGGTAGCAAGCAGGATTGTTTTTTTCATTTCTTTTGATTTTAAGACATCAGGATCTTAGGATATTAAGACTGAATCCATCGTCATGGGTTTAACGCTATTTATTTTTTACGGGCCTGAAGTTCAAATAACTCATCTCTCAATCTTGCGGCCTCAATGAAGTCAAGATCTTTAGCTGCTTTCTCCATTTGCTTGCGTTTTGCAACAATCGCTTTTTCCAATTCTTCCGGATCTTTGTAGTTCACCGTTGGCTCAGCTGCAAATAATCCGCTTCCCGCTTCATACGGAGTATAACTTGCTTTTTGCGCACGTGTTTCGGGATCGCCATCTGCCACTTTGGTTGATTTCAGTATCACTTCTTTGGATTTGTTCAATGCGGTAGGGACCAAGCCGTGTTCTTCGTTGTAAGCAATTTGCATAGCCCTTCTGCGTTCCGTTTCCGAAATGGTTCTTGCCATGGAATCCGTCATTTTATCTGCATACATGATCACACGTCCGTTTACATTTCGTGCAGCACGACCAACTGTTTGGACCAGGGAACGTTCGTTTCGGAGAAAACCTTCCTTGTCAGCATCGATGATCGCAACCAAACTGACTTCAGGAAGATCCAGACCTTCACGCAATAAGTTCACTCCGATCAATACATCAAATTCACCCAAACGCAGCTGACGCAGGATCTCAACCCGCTCAATCGTATCAATGTCCGAGTGAATGTAACGGCAGGCAATTCCCAATTTGTCCAGGTATTTTTGTAATTCCTCCGCCATTCGTTTGGTGAGGGTCGTTACCAATGTACGCTCATCTTTTTCAATCCGTACATGCATTTCCTCAATGAGGTCATCAATTTGGTTCAAGCTCGGACGAACTTCAATGATAGGATCCAGCAAACCGGTAGGACGAATCAACTGTTCCACCACCACGCCTTCGGATTGTTCCAATTCATAGTCTGCAGGTGTAGCTGAAACGTAAACGATCTGATTGATAAGTGATTGGAACTCATCGAACATTAAAGGACGGTTGTCCATCGCTGCCTGGATGCGGAAACCATATTCCACCAGGTTGATCTTTCTTGCGCGGTCACCACCGTACATTGCACGGATTTGAGGCATGGTTACGTGACTTTCATCTACGATCATCAGGTAATCATCCGGAAAGTAATCCAGTAAACAGAAAGGTCGTGTACCGGGTGCACGCTGATCGAAATAGCGCGAATAATTCTCAATTCCCGAACAGTAACCCAGTTCCCGCATCATTTCCATATCATAGGAAGTGCGCTCTTCCAAACGTTTCGCTTCTAGCAGTTTTCCTTCCCGTTTGAAATTATCGACCTGGATTACCATGTCTTCGCCGATCTGATCAATTGCTCTACGGGTAGTTTCGGGGCTGGAAACGAAAATGTTGGCAGGATAAATATTGATTTCCTGGAATACCTCTATTTCGGAATTGTTCTCCGGATCAATTGTCCGGATACGTTCAATTTCATCTCCCCAGAATTCAACACGCAAAGCGTAATCGGCATAAGCCAAGTGAATATCAATTGTATCTCCTTTTACACGGAAAGTTCCGCGTTTGAACTCTGCTTCCGTTCTGGAATAGAGGTTCTCAACAAGGCGAAGCAAAAATTTGTTTCTTGGAAACAACTGTCCGATCCGTATCGGGATAATTGAATTTGCAAACTCATTCGGATTTCCAATACCGTAAATACAACTCACAGATGCAATAACGATCACGTCCCTTCGTCCTGAAAGCAGGGCAGATGTGGCCGAAAGTCTCAGCTTTTCAATTTCATCGTTGATCTGCAGATCTTTTTCGATGTAAGTGTCAGTTACCGGTAAATACGCTTCCGGTTGGTAGTAATCGTAATAACTTACGAAATATTCCACAGCATTATTCGGGAAAAATTGCTTGAATTCTCCATAAAGCTGTGCTGCAAGTGTTTTGTTATGCGATAAGATCAAGGTAGGTTTTTCCACCTGCTGGATCACATTGGCCATGGTGAAAGTTTTCCCGCTGCCGGTAACTCCCAGCAAGGTTTGGGCAAAGTGTCCTTCGCGAATTCCGCTAACCAATTGTTCAATTGCAACGGGCTGATCACCGGTTGGTTTAAATTCTGAAGTGAGTTGGAAATCCATAATAACAAATATAGCGAATTACGAATTCCTAATTACGCATTCCGAATGTTGAATTGCTTGTAAATTGTTAAGAATTCAAGAATTTTAGAGGTAATAAAAAAACATTTTTCAGTCTTGACTCCAAAAGTCTTGACTCTTGACTCCCTAGCTTTTCAATTAATCCTATCTTTGCATTTCGTCCGAAAATAGAAATTAAGATTACCCAAAGTCCCATGATGAAACAATTCAATGAGTTCGCTGCACTAATGACAGAGCATCCGGTCAATGCTATTTTATTGATTTTGGGGATATTATTGCTTGAAATTATCTTGTCATTCGACAATGCGGCGGTGCTTGCAACCATGGTGAAAGACCTTCCGAAAGAACAGCAGGCAAAAGCTTTGAAATACGGAATTTTAGGAGCATATATATTCCGTGGACTTGCTTTGATCCTGGTGGAATCGATCTTAAGCATCTGGTGGTTTAAACCGATTGGTGGCGCCTACCTGATCTACATGGCAATAAAGCATTTCACAGCGAAAAGTGTTCAGCACGAAATCGATGATGAGGTAGCGGAAACCAAGAGGAGTTTTATCTATCGCGGAACTGTTGGAGTGATCGGAGTTTTTTGGTCGACGGTTTTAGCTGTTGAGTTTATGGATATCGTCTTTTCAATTGACAATATCTTTGCAGTTGTTGCCTATTCCAATAACATCATTTTAATTTGTATCGGGGTATTTATTGGAATTTTAGCTATGCGGTATGTGGCGAAGTATTTCGTTGTTTTGATGGAGAAATATCCGTTTTTGGAAAACTCAGCTTTTCTGGTGATTGGAATTTTGGGAATTAAATTGTGTTTGGCCTTACTGGTTCATTTGGTTCCTTCAACAAAATGGATCGAATCGGAACAGTTTGATTTGTTCATATCCGGTTTAACTCTTGCGATCTTTGTCGTTCCGATCATTTTCTTCCGCTCAAAGAAAAACAAGTAATGGCTTGGTTAGTTTAACCACATAGGAAGAGCATAGGGCACATAGATAGGTGTGTCATTAATTTTTGATTAATTAGAGAATCATTATTCTTAACAATATAACAAAATCTTATTTAGACCAATTGACTTACGATATAATCGGAGTTGCTATAGAGGTTCATAATCAATTGGGACTTGGTCTGCTGGAAAGTATGTATCAAGAATGCATGAAGATCGAATTGAATAATAGAAATATTCCATTAAGACAGAAATGACTGTTCCTGTGCATTACGATGGAGAGCAACTGGAAACAGTATTACGATGTGATTTATATGTGGC